>CAMFIX010000120.1 GCA_945952425.1 uncultured Pseudorhodobacter sp.
AACTGGGCCTTTCGCCAATTCGCCCTGAAGACCGTCGTCACCGCCGGGACCGAGGTTGCGAAGGCCGATG
Organism: uncultured Pseudorhodobacter sp.; assembly: GCA_945952425.1. Taxonomy (GTDB): domain Bacteria; phylum Pseudomonadota; class Alphaproteobacteria; order Rhodobacterales; family Rhodobacteraceae; genus Stagnihabitans. Next base: position 71 of record CAMFIX010000120.1, read on the forward strand.
TCTTCCTGGGCGCCGCCCCGCAGGTCGGGCTTGCGGCCGAGGGCGACCTGCGCCTTCTGATCCCGGCGGGCGCGGGCGATGCGATCTCGGCCGAGGTGACCTATACCGGACCGCTGGAAGCCCCCGTCGCCAAGGGCGCCAAGGTGGCCAAGCTGGTGATCCACCGTCCCGACATGCCCGACCAGACGGTCGACCTGGTGACCACCGCCGATGTCGCCCCGGCGGGGTTCCTGAACCGGATGATGGTGGCGCTTGCCACTTTGCGCAGCCGCTACGGCATCTGATGGCGCGGTTCATCTCTTTCGAGGGCATCGACGGGTCGGGCAAATCCACCCAGGCGCGGCTTTTGGCCGAGGCCTTGCGGGCCCGGGGCGAAGAGGTCGTCCTGACGCGCGAACCCGGCGGTAGCCCGGGCGCCGAGGAAATCCGCCGCCTGGTGCTGGAGGGCGACCCCGACCGCTGGTCGGCCGAGACCGAGATATTGCTCTTCACCGCTGCCCGGCGCGACCATCTGGAAAAGACCATCCGCCCGGCGCTCGCCCGCGGGGCGACCGTCATCACCGACCGCTTTGCGGACTCGACCCGGATGTATCAGGGCATCTCCCGCGGCGACCTGGCCGAGGTCGTGGACCGCCTGCACCAGCTGATGATCGGGGTCGAGCCCGACCTGACCTTTTTGATCGACCTCCCCGCCGATGTGGGGCTCTCCCGCGCAAAAACCCGCGCGGGGCTTGAGATGCGCTTTGAAGACATGGGCCTGGCCCTGCAGGAGAAGATGCGGGCGGGGTTTCTGGCGCTGGCCCGCAGCCCGCGGTTTCGCGTGATCGACGGCACCGGCACGCAAGAGCAGATCGCCGCCGCCATCCTGGCCCAGCTATGACCGACATCCCCGAACCCGACCGGCTGGAGGGCGCCCCCCATCCGCGCGAAACCGCCCGGGTTCTGGGCCATGCCGCGGCGGAACGGGTCTTCCTGGAGGCGTTCACTTCGGGGCGGATGCACCACGCCTGGCTGATCTCGGGGCCGAAGGGCATCGGCAAGGCGACCTTGGCCTGGCGGCTGGCGCGGTTCCTGCTGGCGACGCCAGACGACGACGGCATGTTCGCGCCCCCTCCGCCCCGCAGCCTCGACATCCCCGAGGATCACCCGGTCGCGCATCGCCTGCTGGCCTTGTCCGAACCGCGGATGTTCCTGCTGCGCCGCCCCTGGGACGACAAGGCCGAGCGTCTGAAGACCGAGATCACCGTCGAGGAAACCCGGGGCCTGCGCAATTTCCTGGGGCTTTCGGCGGCGGATGGGGGCCGCCGTGTCGTGCTGGTGGATTCCGCCGACGAGCTGAACCGCAATGCCGCCAATGCGATCCTGAAGCTTTTGGAAGAGCCCCCGCCCCGCGTCACCTTCCTGATCGTCGCCCATCAGCCCGCGGGCCTTCTGCCCACGATCCGCAGCCGCACCCGCGATCTGCGGCTGGCGCCCCTGTCGCCCCCCGACCTCGCCGCCGCCATGACCCAGGCGGGCGCCGAGATCGCCGACCCTGCGCCGCTCGCCGAACTCGCCGGCGGCTCGGTCGGCGAGGCCTTCCGCCTGACCCATCTGCAGGGGCTGGAGCTTTACGCCGCCCTGGTCCGCGCGCTGGCCACCCTGCCCCGGCTGGACCGCGTCATGGCCCGCGCGATTGCCGACCAGGCCGCCGACCGCAAGCGGCCCGAGGCGTTCGACCTCACCGTCACGCTGATCGACCTCTTCCTCGCCCGCCTCGCCCGCGCGGGCACCACCCGCGAAATCCCCCGCGAGGCCGCCCCGGGCGAGGCCGCCCTGATCGAGCGGCTTGCGGCAGATCCCGGCATCGCGCGGGACTGGGCCGACCTGGCCCAGCATCTTGGCCTGCGCGCCCGGGCCGCGCGGGCGGTGAACCTTGACCCTTCCGCGCTGATCTTGGATATGTTCCTGCGCATGGAAGAAACGGCGGCCGCGGTCGCCCCGAGGTGACGCTTGCCCCCCTACGAACTTGTCGACAGCCATTGCCACCTCGACTTCCCCGATTTCGAGGGCCAGGTCGACGACATCATCGCCCGCGCCCGCGAAGCCGGCGTCACCCGCATGGTCACGATCTGCACGCGGCTGCACCGGGTTCCCCTGGTGCAGGCCATAGCCGAACGGCATCCGGGCGTCTTCTACACCGCAGGCATCCACCCGATGTCTGCCGCCGAAGAGCCCCCGACCTCGGTCGCGGAACTCATAGCCCTCTCGGCCCATCCGAAATTCGTGGGGCTGGGCGAGACGGGCCTAGACTATCACTACACCGCCGACACGGCCGAGGTGCAAAAGACCTCGCTGCGCATCCATATCGAGGCCGCGCAAGAGACCCAGCTGCCGCTGGTCATCCACGCCCGCGGCGCCGATGAGGATATGGAGACGATCCTGGCCGAGGGCATGGCCGTCAAACCCTTTCCTTGCGTGATGCACTGCTTCTCTTCTGGCCGCCGCCTGGCCGAGGCGAGCCTGGAGATGGGGTTCTACCTCTCGATGTCCGGCATCGCGACTTTCCCGAAATCCGGGGAACTGCGCGAGATTTTCGCCGCCGCCCCCCTGAACCGCATCCTGGTCGAGACCGACAGCCCCTATCTGGCCCCCGTCCCCCATCGCGGCAAAAGGAACGAGCCCGCCTATACCGCCTTCACCGCCAAGACCGGCGCGCAGGTCTTCGGCGTGACCGAGGCCGAATTCGCCGCCGCCACCAGCGCCAATTTCGACCGCCTGTTCCGGAAGGCCGCCCAGTTCGAGGCCGCGCCATGAGCCTGCGTTTCACCATCCTCGGCTGCGGCTCGTCGGGCGGCGTGCCGCGCATCGGCGGAGATTGGGGCGATTGCGACCCGACGAACCCGAAAAACCGCCGCCGCCGCTGTTCGATGCTGATCGAGCAGACAGGCCCCGGCGGCGTGACCCGCGTGCTGATCGACACCTCGCCCGACATGCGCGAGCAGCTGCTGGATGCGGGCGTGGGGCGGCTGGACGGCGTGGTCTTCACCCATTCCCATGCCGATCACACCCATGGCATCGACGACCTGCGCCAGATCGTCTTCAACATGCGCGACCGCCTGCCCGTCTGGGCCGACGGCCCGACCGAGGCGGCGCTGATCGCCCGCTTCGGCTATGCTTTCGTGCAGCCCCAGGGCTCGCCCTATCCGCCGATCCTGGAGCTGCGGACGATCGGGCATGGGGCTTTCGACGTGCCGGGCGCGGGCGGGCCGGTGCGGCTGGTGCCCTTCACCGCCGACCATGGCTCCATCGACGCCCTGGGCTTCGTGGTGGGGGGGCTGGCCTACCTGCCCGATGCGGTGGCGATCCCCGAGACCAGCTGGCCGCATCTGGAGGGGCTGGAGGTCTGGGTTGTCGATGCGCTGCGCCGCAAGCCGCATCCGACCCATGCCCATCTGGAGATGACCTTGGGCTGGATCGCCCGCGCCAAGGCGAAGCGGTCGGTCATCACCAACATGCACCTCGACATGGATTACGCGACGCTCGCGGCCGAGCTGCCCCCGGGGGTCGAGCCCGCTTTCGACGGCATGGTCATCACCCTGCCATGAGCATCCTGCTGTCGGTCATCCTGCCGGTCTTCGTCGTCCTTGGCGCGGGCTATCTTCTGGCGCGGGCCGGGCGGTTCACCGACAGCGCCATCGACGCGCTGATGTGGTTCGCCCAAGGCCTTGCCGTGCCCTGCCTGCTGTTCCGCCAGATGGCGCATATGGACCTGGCCGCGGATTTCGGGATCGGGCTTCTGGCCTCTTTCTATGCCGGGGCGTTCCTGAGCTTTTTCCTGGCCTTCTTCGCCTGCTGGAAGCTGTTCCGGCGGCCCCTGGACGAATGCGTGGCGGTGGGTTTCGCCGCGATGTTCTCGAACACCCTGCTTCTGGGCCTGCCGATCACCGAGCGCGCCTATGGCACGGCGGCGCTGCAGGGCAATTACGCGATCATCGCGATGCATTCACCGATGTTCTATGCTTTCGGCATTACCTTCATGGAGCTGGTGCGCCATCACGGGCAAGGCCTTTCGCCGCGCGCGCTGGGGGTGAAGGTCGCCCGCGCCATCGGGACGCAGCCGCTGGTGGTGGGCCTGGCCCTGGGATTTGCGCTGAACCTCAGCGGGCTGCAGCTGCCCGATGCCCTGGATGCGGGCGCCGAGATGCTGGGCAAGGCGGGGCTGCCCACGGCGCTTTTCGGGCTGGGCGGCGTTCTGTGGCGCTATAAGCCCGCCGGAGACCTCGGGCTGATCGCGGTCATCGTCGGGCTGGCGCTGGTGGTGCATCCGGCGGTGACCTTCTGGACCGGGCATCTCTTCGGGCTTGGCGTGGCCGAGATGCGCTCTTCGGTCGTCACGGCGGCCATGCCGCCCGGCGCCAATGCCTATCTGTTTGCGCATATGTATGGCGTGGGCCGAAGGTCCAGCGCCTCGGCGGTGCTTTATGGCACGGGGCTGGCGCTGGTGAGCGTCTGGTTCTGGCTGTCGGTTCTGCCGTAAGCGGGGGTTGCCCCCGCCTTCATTGGTCTGGAAATATCCCTTACCGCGCGCCCCGCGCGTGGAAGATGAAGCCCAGGAAGTTCAGCAGCACCTGCGCGGCGAGGATCTGGGTCGATTGGCTGGGGTCGTAATCGGGCGCGACCTCCACGAGGTCCATACCGACCACGTCATGGGTCTTGGCGACGTGCTGCAGCAGCTCCAGCACCTCGTAATAGAGGAACCCGCCATGGCTCGGCGTGCCGGTGCCGGGCGCGATCGAGGGGCAGAAGCCGTCGATGTCCAAGGTCACATAGACCCGGGCGCCTGCGGGGATGCGCGCCGCCACCACCTCCGCCCCAAGGGCGCGGAACTGGCGGACCGAGAGAATGTCAGAGCCCATCGCGCGGGCGGCCTCATAGCCGTCGCGCGCCGTGCTGCTGACGTTGCGGATGCCCACTTGCGTGAGCCCCGTAACCCAGGGCTTCTCCGCCGCCCGGCGCATCGGGCTGCCATGGCCGACCTTCACCCCGTGGCGCGAATCCACGAAATCGAGATGGGCGTCGATCTGCAGGATGTGGATGGGGCCTTGGCCCTCATAGGCCTCGATGCAGGGGATATTGACGGAATGGTCGCCGCCGATCACCACCGGCAGGGCCCCCGCAGCCAGGATCGCCTCCACCCCCTTGCGGATGTTGGCATGGCTTTTCGTCGTGTCGGTATGGACGATATCGGCATCGCCGATATCGACGATCCGCACCGATTGCGGCAGATAGGTCGCATCGTCCTCGTGGTCATAGGCCCCGGCATGGCCGAAGGAGAACAAGGTCGAAGCCTCGCGCACCGAGCGCGGGCCGAACCGCGCCCCCGCCCGGAACTGCGTCCCGAAGTCGAAAGGCGCGCCCAGAACCGCCACATCGGCCTCGATCTTCGACCAGTCGCCCACATAGGGCCTTTTGCCGAAGGTCGAGATCCCCACGAAGGGCAGGTTCAGCCGCCCGGCATCGTAATCGTTCATTGCGGGCTTACCCCCCTCAGACGCTCGGACCTGCGGCGCAACAGTTCGATGGTGGACAAAAGGCAGATCGAGATGATGACCAGGATCGTGGCAATCGCCAGGATGGCCGGAGAGATCGCCTCGCGGATGCCGTTCCACATCTGGCGCGGAATGGTCTGCTGGTCGGGGCCCGCGATGAAGAGCACGGCCACCACCTCATCGAACGAGGTGACGAAGGCGAAGAGCCCGCCCGAGATGACCCCCGGCAGGATCAGCGGCATGATGATCTTGAAGAAAGTGGTGCGCGGGTTGGCCCCCAGCGAGGCCGAGGCGCGGATCAGCGACTGATCGAACCCCGACAGCGTCGCGGTCACGGTGATGATGACGAAGGGGATGCCCAAGGTCGCATGCGCCATGATGATGCCAAGGTGCGTGTTCGCCAGGCACCCTTTGGCCGACAGGAAGGGCGACAGCGCGGTCGCCAGGATATTGCCTTGCGGCAGGCAGGCCGAGGAATAGGCGAAGAACAGCCCCGTCGCGATGATGATGATCGGCACGATCATCGGCGACAGCAGGATCGCGGTGATGAGGCGGCGGTAGGGCATCTCGGGGCGCGACAGCCCCAGCGCGGCGGTCGTCCCCAGCACGGTCGCCAGGATCGTCGCCCAGAAGCCGATCCAGACCGAGTTCTTCGCAGCCTTGACCCAAGCCGCCTGCTCCCAGACCTGCTTCCACCAGGTGCCGTCGCGCGGCGCATTGTCGGGCGCATTCACCCCGAAGGTCAGCAGCGTGTCATACCAGCGCAAGGAATATCCCGAAGGGTCCAGCGCCAGCATCTTGTGGGTGAAGCTGAAATAGGGCTCCACGTTGAAGGACAAGGGGATCACGATCAGGATCGGCGCGATCAGGAACAGGAAGACCAGGGCGCAGATCACGCGGAAGGCGTAATACCAGACGCGCTCCAGCGGAGAGGCATAGACGGGAAGGGCCATGGGGTCACCCGAGTTTCAGGCGGTCGATGCCGATCAGACGGTCATAGAGCCAGTAAAGGATCAGGACGAGAACAAGCAGGATCGCGGCCAGCGCCGCGGCCATCGACCAGTTCGCCTTGTTCATGTGAAACGAGATCAGGTTCGAGATCAGCTGGCCATCCGCGCCGCCGACCAGCGCCGGGGTGATGTAATAGCCGACCGCGAGGATGAAGACCAAAAGCGAGCCGGCCGCGATGCCGGGCAAGGTCTGGGGCAGATAGATGCGCCGGAACGTGGTCCAGGAGGTCGCGCCCAGCGACCGCGCGGCGCGGGCATAGCTCGGCGGGATGACGCGCATGACCGAGTAAAGCGGCAGCACCATGAAGGGCAGAAGGATATGCGTCATGACGATGATCGTGCCGGTCTGGTTGTAGATCATCGGCAGCCGGTCGTCCTGTGGGATGATATGCGCCCAGGCCAGCAGGTCGTTGATGATGCCCTGCTCTTGCAGGATGGCGATCCAGCTGGAGGTCCGCACCAGAAGCGAGGTCCAGAAGGGCAGAAGCACGAGGATCATCAAAAGGTTCGACTTGCGCATCGGCAGGATGGCCAGAAGATGCGCGATGGGGAAAGAGAGCAGCAGCGCAAGGACGGTGATGACCGCCGAGAGGGCGAAGGTCTTCAGGAAAAGATAGACATAGATCCGCTGCTCGGGCGCGACGCGGGTCAGCCCGTCGTCGGGCGTGCGCTTGGCATCCATCGCCACCATGTAGAAGTCGGTCGTCAGCCGGCTGGCCGCATGGCGCATCGTGACCCACAAAAGCGGGTCGCCCCATTTCGGGTCCATCGCCACCAGCGCCTCCTTGTAGGGCGGCACCAGCTTGTCGGCATCCCGCGCGGCGGCCTTGAAGATCGAGATCGTGCCCGGATAGGTGTAGTTGATCCGCGTCCCCGCCGCACCGGCGGTCTTGGCCTTCTGCATCGCGGCAAGGTCGCTGACCAGCGCCGCATAGGCGGTTTCGTCGATCTCGGCGCCTTCGGGATGGGTGGCGAACCAGGCGACGGTCGCGGGCGCATTGGCCGAGAAGCCGTCGTTGTCGAAGCTGCGCTCCAGCATGGTCAGGATCGGGATGACGAAGGTCAGGACGACGAAGGCCAGAAGCGGCAGCACCAGCAGGAAGGCGCGGCGCTTGGCGCGGACCTGAGCCCGGGCGAGGGCGGCTTTCAGCGGGCGGCCGTCGGCCGTCTGCAGGGGGGCCATGGGGACATCGGCCATCGGGATCTCCGGGAAAACGGGGGTGCGGGCGGAGCTTGCGTCCGGCACCGGGGCGGCCTTTCAAGGCGGGGGGCAAAGGGGGCCGCGGCGACGCGCGGCCCCCCTGCGATCAGTTCGCGGCCAGCCAGGCGTTGAAGCGGTCGTTCAGCTCGGCGTCATGGTCGACCCAGAACTGGAAGTCCGACCCCAGCGCGT
>CAMFIX010000121.1 GCA_945952425.1 uncultured Pseudorhodobacter sp.
GGACCCGAGTTTCATCGAAAAGGCCATATTCGTGACAGAATTGGCCGATGCGGGCTATGCGGCCGCGGTGGTGATGGATGCTTTGGCCATCGACAAGCCGATGCTGTCGCGGATGACCAAGGTGGCGCGCACGATCCCCTCCGACGTGATCCGCTTTGTCGGCCCGGCGCATGGCATAGGCCGGCGGCGCTGGGAAGAGCTGGCCGACATGACGCGCGACCGGGGCCTGGACCTTGGCGCGCTGGTGGCGGGGTTGACGGGGGCGGAGGCGCTGGCTTCGGACGACCGTTTCGCCCGGCTGGCCCTGGCGGCGGCCAAGGCGATCGAGGTGCCGGGCGAGGTCGAGGCCTCCCCTGCCCTGCCGGTGCGCGATGCCGATGGGGTGATGATCGCCGAGATCAAGACCTCGCCGCGCTCGCTGACGCTGCGCTTTGTCCGCGCGGCGGCGCCCGAATTCCACGATTGGCTGCGCGACAATGCGCAAGCCGAGATCCTGCGCCTGTATCAGGCCTGGAAAGACCACTGAGAGCCACAACAGGGAGCACATCAGCAGCCAGAAAGAAAGAGCCCCCCAAGGTCACCCCCGGAGAGCCCATCTGTCGTTTCGCACCCTCAGATGTACCAGCTTCTTCGTGACAGTCAAGGAACCGATTCGGGTTTGACCGGGTCGGCTGGGTTGTCTTTTGCCTGAAAATGGCAAGGCTTCGTGACGCAAGGTCCGGGCAAGGACTTCGGTTGCCGTGAAAGAACATGGGATTTCAACGGATTTCTGCAGCCGAGCGACTGCGGGGCGGTCGAGATTTGTCCGCGGGCAAACCGGACCGATTTCGGCTGATGGAGGTGTTGCGGCAGGCGGCGCCCGGGTTGGGCCTGGGGGCGTCGGTCGTGGCGACGGTGGATGCGCTGTTGTCCTGCCTGCCGCCCAAGCGGGGCCATGACGTGGTCCATGCGTCGAATGCGACGCTGGTGCTGCGGCGCAACGGGATTTCCGAGCGCAGCCTGCGTCGGCATCTGGCCGAGCTGGTGGCGCTGGGGCTGATCGTGCGGATCGACAGTCCGAACCGCAAGCGCTATGCCAAGCGCGATCCGGAGGGAGGCGCGTTGCGGTTCGGCCTGGACATGGGGCCGCTTTTCGCCGCCTTTGACCGGCTGCAGACCCTCGCGGAGGCCCGGGCGCAAAGGCTCGCGCGGCTGGCCTTCCTGCGCGCCAAGCTGCGCGCGGCCCTGCAGCGGAGCCCCGATCCGGAAGCCGCGCGCGTCTTGCGCCGCCAGATCGAACCGGAGGTGCTGGAGGCCTGGATCGCTCGGCTCGCGCCTGTGGATGACCTTGTGAGGCCTGCGGATGAAACGCCGTTTGTGGCCGTCAGCAACGGCCAAAATGACCGGCAACGACAGAACTCAAGTAAAGACCTTATTGAAGAACCCCGCGACATCTCGCCAGACCTCCTGACGGAACTTTGCCCCGAGGCCAGCGCCTTTTGCGTAGAGAAGCCCGCGTCTCTGGCCGATGTGGTGACACAGGCCCGAAACCTGGCTCCGATGATGGGCATCGACGCGGCTTGCCACGCAGCGGCCCAGGCGCGCAAAGGCCCCGTCGCAACCGCCCTGACGATCTGGGTTCTCCTGCAGCTGCAACCCCGCATCCGCAACCTCGGGGCCTATTTCCGGGCCGTCACCACGGGGACGCGCAGCGAAACCTTCTGCCCCTGGGCGATCCTCGACCGGCTTGCCCGCCAAAACGGCTCTTGTCCGCGGACAATCCCGGGGTGCGCCTAAATCCCGCGCCAGCCCCTGCCCCGTTGCAGGCCAGCCGCGAAAAGCGCGCGCCAGGCCTGCGGCTGAGCCTTTGCGACATGCCGCACCCCACCCGCAACCGGCGCGACAGGGTGCCCCAAAACCTCCGCCGCCATCCAGGCCGCACCGAAACCCGTGCATTCCGGCTCGGTCGAAACCTGCACATCCAAACCGCAGGCATCCGCCAGAAACCCCGCGAAGAAGCGGCTTTTCGCGATGCCCCCGTCGATCGAAAGCGGCCCGCGCAGCCCCGCCACCTGGCCGAGGATGGCGACCAGATCGGCCGTCTGATAAGCCACGCCCTCCATCAGCGCCTGCACCATGTCGCGCCGCCCCATGCCGGGCGCCAGGCCGATCATCACCGGCGCGGCACTTCGGTCCCAATGCGGCGCACCGAGGCCCGAGAAGGCCGGCACGAAGACCAGCCCGCGCCCCACCGCCGAAGCCGCGGCGAAACCGTCGAAATCGCCGACCCCTTTCGCCAGCCCCGCCGCCAGCGCCCATTCCAGCGCCGAGCCCGCGTCCTGCACCCCGCCATCCACGGCGTAACGGATGCCCTGCCCCAGATCCCAGGCGACGGTCGGCAAGAGCCCCTGCACCTCGCCCGGCCGTCCCTCGGTCAAGGCCAAGGCGAAGGCGCCGGTGCCGAAGGTGATCTTGCCCTCGCCCGGGCGCCGGCAGCCGTGGCCGTAAAGCGCGGCCTGCTGGTCGACGATGGCGGCCAGCACCGGCACGCCCCCCACCGCGCCAAAGCCCGCGGTGTTCGCCCGGATCTCCGGCAAGGCCTCCATCGGCACGCCGAAAGCCGTGCAGAGCCGCGCGTCCCAGGCGCCGGTCGACAGGTTCATCAGCCCGGTCCGCGAGGCCGTCGCGCGGTCGGTCGCGAAATGCCCCGTCAGCCGGTCCAGGAAAAACGCATCCGACGTCCCAAGCCGCACCCCTTTGCGCGCCACGCCAGCCACGTTTCGCAGCATCCAGGCGAACTTCCCGGCCGAGAAATATGGGTCCAGGGGCAGGCCCGAAAGCGCCGCGATCTCGGGCCCCAGGCCCTCCGACTCCATCTCCGCCAAAATCCCCAGGCTGCGACGGTCCTGCCACGAGATCAGCGGCGACAGCGGCTCGCCCGTCGCCCCGTCCCAGGCGAGGCAGGTCTCGCCCTGGTTCGCCAAGGCGATCCCGTCCGCCGGCCCGGCCTCCGCCAGCAGGTCACGAATGTGGCCAAGGATCTCCAGCGGCTCCAGTTCCACCCGATCCGGGGGCAGGTGATGCGTGCGGTGGCGCCGCTGGCCGAGAATGCGCGTCCCCCGCTCCGTCAGCTCCAGCACCCGGGTCGAGGTCGTGCCCTGATCGACGGCAAGGATGCGCATTCAGCCCTCCAGCGCGAAAGTGACCGGGCCTTGCGCGGCCCCGAACTCCGGCGTCACCACGATCCGGCGCTCTGGCCCGGTGGTCAAGCGGCGGTGAAAGACCACGCGGCCCGTGGCATCGCGGGCGACCAGGGTGCCCCGGTGCGGTGCCGCGGCATGCAGCTGCAAGGCCAGAGCGCCGCCGGGCGCCCAGGCCTGCGGCATGACCCAGGCGAGGCCCGCTCCGGCGACCAAGGGCAGGGCAGGCGGCGCCGCCCCCAGCATCCCCCGCGCCACCGCCCGGCCTTCCGCCCAGCACCAGCCCGCGGTCTCCACCCCCCGCAGCACATTGCCCGTCGCGTAAATCCGTGGGTCCGAGGTGCGGCCCATGCCGTCCACCCGCGGCCCCAGGGTCGCCGCGTCGATCTGCAGCCCCGCCAGCCGCGCCAAGGCCGCCTCGGGCCGAAAGCTCCCGGTCATCAGCAGCCCGTCGCAGGCAATCTCCTGCGCAACGCCCCCCGCGGTGAACCGCACCGCCGCCAGCCGCCCACCCTGCGCCACGAGATCCGTCACCTCGACCCCGCGATGCACCGGAACGCCCATGACCCCCGGCAACCAGCGGAAGGGCGCGCGGGCGACCAGAGCTTGCCGCGGCTCCAGCAGGGCCACCGGCACCGCCCCCGCCTGGCGGCAGGTCAGAAGCGCCGACATCGCCACCAGCTCGCTGCCCAGCACCACCACGCGGCGAAAGGGCAGGGCGCCCCGATGGAACCACAGGTCTTGCAGGCTGCCGGTGGTCATCACGCCCAAGGGTCGCTCGCCCGGCAGCAGGCGCTCCGCCCGCGTGGCCTCGCGCGCGCCGGTGGCAAGGAGGATGCGCTTGGGCGCCATCTCCTCCACCCCGCGGTCGGAGGTCAGGGTCACCACCCCCTCCGCAATCCCCACGACCGAGGTCGCCAGCCGCAGCTCGGCCCCCTGCGCCGCCGCCACCAGCCGCGCAGCATAGGCGGCGCCCCCCATCACCCGGCGAAACTCGCGCCAGCCATAGGGCGAATGCCCGCAGGTCAGGGGCATCGCCCCGGCCTCTGCCTGCCTTTCGGCGATCACCACCCGCTGACCCGCCGCCACCAGAACCTGCGCCGCGGCCAGCCCCGCGGGCCCCGCGCCGACGATCAGCACATCCGGGCTCATGCCTGCACCCCGATCCCGGGCGCGATCCGCCCCCGCGTCATTTCTTCCAGCGTTCCCAGGCAGTTGAACCCCTGGCAGCGCCCCATCCCGCAGCGCGTCCGCCGCTTCAACCCGCCCAGGTCGCCCGGCGGGAAGGGGCCGTCGAGCGCGGCAAGGATTTCCCGCCGCGTCACCATCTCGCAATGGCAGACCACGCCGCCATGCCCCGGGCTTTGCCAGTCGCGGGGCCGGTGCTCGGCGAGGTTGGGCATCGGCAGGGCAGGGGAGGCCAGCACCGGCCCAACCCCCAAGAGCCCCGCCGCATGCGCCGCCAGCCCCAAGGAGGCCGTCAGCCCCGTCGACCGGATGCCGCCGACCGTCAGCCAGCCCCGCGCGGGCTCGTGCCGGATGCGGTAGTGTTTTTCGTCGGAGGCCGGCCGCAGCCCGGCATAGGTCGCGGTCACCGGCATGCCCGCCAAGGCCGGCAGGATTTCCACCGCCCGCAGCAGCAGGGCCTGCAGCTCGGCCGTCGTCACCGTGGGGCGGTCGCGGTCCGGCGTCTCTTCGGCGGTCGGGCCGATCAGCAGGTTGCCAAAGGCGGTGCGGCAGAGGACGACGCCCTTGGTGCGCGGCTCGGGCACGGGCAGGACGATATGGGTCAAGAGCCTGGCCGCCGCCTTGTCGAAGACCGCGAACTGGCCCTTGCGCGGGCGGATGGTGAAATGGGCCTCGCCCAGCAGCAGCGCCTCGATGCGGTCGCCATACAGCCCCGCGGCATTCACCACCGTCGCGGCCCGCAAGGCGCCACTGTTGGTCTGCAAGGTCCAGGTGCCTTCGAAGGTGCCGCCGGTCACCTCGGTCGCCCGCAGGATGACCCCGCCCGCGCCGAGGATCTGCTGCGCATAGGCGTGGAAGGGCGTCCAGGGGTCGATGACATGCTCGCGCGGGACCAGGACGGCGCCTTGGGTGGGGGCGAGGCCGGGCTCGCGCGTGGCGACCTCGGCGGGGGTCAGCAGGGCGGTGTCGGTGACCCCGTTGCGATGGGCGGCGGCGAGGATCTCCGGCAAGGCTCCGGCCTGGGCCTCGGTCCAGGCGACGACCATCGCGCCCGTCTCCAGCAGAGACAGGTTCAGCGGAGCCATCAGCGTCAGGAATTCGGCATAGCCCGCCTGCATACAGGCCAGCTCCAGACTGCCCTCGGGCGCGTCAAAGCCGGTGTGCAGGATCGCGCTGTTGGCCTTGGAGGCGCCCGACAGGATGTCGCCGCCCTTTTCCACCAAGGCCACCCTTTGCCCCTCCAGCGCCAGGCGGCGGGCAATGGCCACCCCCACCACGCCCGCGCCGATCACGGCTGCATCGAAGCTTTCCATGGCATCCTCGGTTGACCGGGCGCGCGCGCCGTGATTTCGTGCCCTTGGGTAGCAAGGCCTGCCCGATCCGTCAACCTTTTTGCCCGAACGGTCATATGAAGCCCTCTCAGCGTCACGACCTGATCCTGGCCCGCGCCGCCCAAGGCGCCCGGATCGAGGTGGAAGAGATCGCGCGCCAGACCGGGGCCAGCCGCGAGACGATCCGCCGCGATCTGGCCGCGCTGGACCGTGCCGGGCGGCTGCGGCGGGTGCATGGCGGGGCGCTGGCGATCCCGGCGCTGTCGGTGGAAGACCCGTTTCCGCAGCGCCTGCAGGCCCAGGTTGCCGCCAAGCGCGCCATCGCGCGGCATGTCGCGGCGGGGCTGAAGCCGGGGCATTCGATGTTCATCGACACCGGCACGACGACGCTTTACCTGGCGGAAGAGCTATCCCGGCTCAAAGGCCTGATTATACTGACGAATTCCGCCGAAATTGCGACTTTGGCCGAACGCGGCGAAGGCGCCCGGGTCATCCTGATCGGCGGCGAGTTCCGCGGGGCAGGGCGGGAGTCGCTCGGTGCCATGGCGCTGGCCCAGATCGCCCAGTTGCGGGCCGCCGAGGCGATCCTGACCGTGGCCAGCCTCACCCCCGATGGCGCCGCCGACATCGACCCGCAAGAGGCCGAGGTCGCCCGCGCGATGGCGCGGCAAGCGGCGCGGGTGACGGTGCTGGCCGATGGCTCCAAGATGATGCGGCCGGGGGTGTTCGAGGTCGCGCCCTTGCCTGCCATCCACCGCGTGGTGACCGATTCCATGCCCCGCGCCCTGCGCCAGGCCTGCGAGGCGGCCGGGACACAGGTGGAAATCGCACAAGAATGACCGAACGGTCATTTTTCGCTTGATCCGCGGCGAAGCTTCCGCCACCCTCCGCCCAACCCCGGAGGCAGGCATGAAGAACTTCGACAAGAAATGGCGCGACTTTCCCGATTTCATCATCGGCATCACCAAGGAGATCTGGGAGGACCGCGGCATCCACCTCTTGGAGACCTGCTACGCCCCCGGCATCATCGTCCGCGGCGCCGGAGGGATGAAAGTCGGCAACCAGGCGGTGATCGACGACACTTTGGCCAAGATGGCGGCCTTTCCCAATCTGCGCATCCTGGCCGAGGATGTGATCTGGTCGGGCGGCGATGACAGCCATTACCTCTCCAGCCACCGCACGGTCATCACCGGCACGCAGACCGGCCACGGCGCCTTTGGGCCGCCCTCGGGCCGCACCTACTACGCCCGCTGCATCGCCGATTGCGCGGTGACGGATGGGGTCTTCGACGACGAATGGCTGGTCTTCGACACCTCCTCGATCGTGATGCAGCTGGGGCATGACCCGCAGGCCTTCGTCCGCGCCCAGATCGCCGCCGAGGGGGCCCATGTGAAACGCCCCTTCACCCCCGACCAGGACCGCATCGGCGCTTATACCCTCCGCGGCAACGACCATGCGCGGGGCGGGCAGCTGGCCGACCTCCTGACCCGGATCATGGCGAAGGATATGGCCGTGATCGCCCGCGACTATGACCGCGCCGTGCGTGTCGAGCATCCGGGCGGGCAGGGCGGTTGGGGCGCCCTCTTCGCCGAGGAATGCTGGATGCGCCTGCGTTCGTCCTTCCCGCAGGCGAAATTCGCCATCCACCACGTCATCGGGATGGAGGAGCCTGGCCGCCCGCCCCGCGCCGCCGTCCGCTGGAGCCTGGACGGCCGCCACGACGGCTTTGGCCGCTTTGGCGCGCCGACCGGGGCAGAGGTGCATGTCATGGGCATCACCCATGCCGAATGGGGCCCCTGGGGGCTGCAGCGCGAATTCACCCAGGTGGATGAAATCGCGGTCTGGAAGCAGATCGAGATGCAGCGCTAAAGCCGCAAGCCGTAACGGGTGTGCCGCCGCTCTCCGCTGCGCCACAGCGCCCCGGCCTCGACCAGGGCCTGCAGGTCGCGCGTCGCCGTGGCGCGCGAAGTCCCTGTCAAGGCGATGTAATTCTCCGCCGAAAGCCCGCCGGTAAAGCCCTCGGGCCCGGCGCGGAACAGCCGTTCGATGACCTTGGCCTGCCGCGGGTTCAGCCCCGCGCGGTGCCGGTCGTAAAACCGCGCCTTGGCGATCAGGAAGCCCACGCGCCCCAAGGTCGCCGCCTGCGCCTTCAGCACGGTTTCGGCGAAACATAACAGTCAGTCGGTCACCTCCAGCCTCTACTGGTGGGCCTCCATCTGGTC
>CAMFIX010000122.1 GCA_945952425.1 uncultured Pseudorhodobacter sp.
AAATCAACCAGACCGCCAATCCCTTGGCGCGTCCCGCAACCTTGCATCCAGATTTCGTCAGCAGCTTTCGCTGCCACCCTCACTTCGTTCGCTTCGTCGCTTCGCTTTCGCTTCGTTTCGTCGCTACCGTCGTTCGGTGAAGCGGTATTTACGGAGAGAGCACGGAGCCCGCAAGAGGAAAAAACGGGCTCTGTGAAGATTTTTTGTCGGGACCGGCGAAAAACCCAAGCAGCGTTGAAAAAATCGCTTTGAAAAAACTTGGGGGCGGTGTCTCCTGTTGCCTTCCCGAAGACGACTTCTCCACAGGAGAAGCCGCCCTCTGTGGATAACCCCCGCGAATCCTTGAACGAATCCCGGGGGTCACCGCGAATCCTCAGGCGATTCCCCCGCCCTGATACGTGATTCTGCCGGCCGAGACGGTCAGCGCCACGCCCATCGCCCCGATCTGCGCGAAAGGGGTCGTCTCGATATCGCCATCCAGCAGCACGAGATCGCCCGCCATCCCGATCCGCAGCGTCCCCGTCACGTCGTCGAGCTTGGCCGCCCAAGCGCCCCCGGCCGTATAGCCGTGCAGCACCTCCATCAGGGTAAAGCGTTCATCCTTGCCCCCCTCATAGGTCGCCCGCGTCATGGCCGCCTGGATGCCGCGCAGGATCGAGATATCCGTCACCGGCCAGTCGGAAGCCAAGGCCACCGGCGCCCCCGCCTCTTTCAGCGTGCGCCACAGATAGGCGTCGTCCCAGCGATCCTTGCCGATGATCTCTTCCATCACCGGCGAGAAGGGGAAGTCCATCGCGCCCGGCGGATGGGGCGGCTGCACCGAAGCGGTGATCCCCAAAGCCCCCAGCCGGGGAATGTCGGCCTTGTCGATGAGCTCGATATGCTCGATCCGGTGGCGGCTGTCGCGCCGCCCGTTGCGCAGCGCCGCCGCCTCGTAGCCGTCGATCGTCTGCCGCACCGCCCCGTCGCCGATGGCATGGACCGCGATCTGCAACCCCCGCCGGTCGATATCGGTGCAGATGTCGCGGAAGGTCTCCAGCTCGAACAGGGGCACCGAGCGCGCCTCCGTCCCCGGGTAGTTCCGCAGCATATAGGCGGTGCGGCTGTCCACCACGCCATCCATGAACATCTTGACGAAGCCCGAGCGCAGCCAGTCGGAATGGAAGCTCGCATGCATCTCGCTCGCACGCTCCAGCTCCTCCAGCCCCATCGAGGGTTTCATGTGGAAGGGCACGACGACCCGCGCGGTCAGCCCGCCCTCGGCCTCGATCAGGCTCAGCACCTCCAGCGTATAGCGGTTGCCGTCCATGTTCACCATCGAGGTGACGCCATGCTTGGCGCAATGCGCCAGGCCACGTTTGAAATGCAGCGCATCGGCGGCGCGCTCGGCCGCCCCTGCCCCCACCGGCTCCATCCCCGTGGCAATCGCCAGATTCATCCGGCGCAGGCCCGCATGGTCGATCACCGGCCCGAAAGCCTCGAACTCGCGCAGCTCGCCCGTGGCGAGCCCGTCCGGCCCCATCACCACCTCGTGCCCCTCGGGCATGGCCGCGCCGTGCAAGAGCCCGCAGGCCTGCAGCGCCGCGGTATTGGCCCAGACCGTATGGTGGTCGGGCGAGGTCATGGCAATCGGCCGGTCGGCCAGGATCGCATCCAACTGCAGCCGCGGCACACCCGGCCCAAGGCAGCCATAGCCCGCCCCCTGCGCCATCACCACGGCCAGATCGGGATGCGCCGCCGCATAGTCGCGAAACGCCGCCGCCACGGCGTCGAAACCGTAAACCCCGCCCAGCTGCAGCTGCATCAGCTCCGACCCGCCAAGGCCGAGGTGCAGGTGGCTCTCGACAAACCCGGGCAGCAAAGTCCGCCCCCCGGCCTGCACCACCCGCGTCCCCGGCCCCTTCAAGGTCAGCACCGCGGCATCCGAGCCGACCGCGACGATCTTGCCCCCCGCCACCGCCACCGCCTCGGCCCGGGGCCGCCCCGCATCCATAGTCAGCACCTTGGCGCCGCAAACGATCAGATCCGCTTCCATCTTCATGTCTTTCATACTTGCATAAATATCTCTCGGGGGTCCGGGGGCAGACGGCCCCCGGGGCGTCAGCTCAGCACTCCGCCATGACGCAAAGCATCTCGAACATCAGGTTCACCGCCAGCCAGGCCGTGTTCCCCGTCTGATCGAAGGGCGGCGAGACCTCGACCAGGTCGGCCCCCACCACATTGGCCCCGCGCAAGGCCCGCGCCACCTGCAGCGCCTGCCAGGAATTCGGCCCGCCGACCTCCGGCGTCCCCGTCCCCGGCGCGAAGGTCGGGTCCACGAAGTCGATGTCATAGGTGACATAGGTCTCGCCGTCCCCGATGATCTGGCGCACCTCGGCCATCACATCCTCCACCCCGCGGCGGTGGAACTCCTCGATGCCGATGATGCGGATGCCATTGGCCTCGGCGTAATCCCAATCGTCCCGCCCATAGGCCGTGCCCCGGATGCCGACCAGCACATAGCGGGCCGGGTCGATCAGCCCTTCCTCCATCGCGCGGCGGAAGGGCGTGCCATGGGTATATTTCCCCGTCCCGAAATAGCAGTCGTTCAGGTCGGTATGGCTGTCGAACTGCACGAGGCCAAGCTTGCGCCCCTTGGCCAGCCCCCGCAGGATCGGCAGGGTGCACAGGTGATCGCCTCCGCCGGTCAGGGGCCGCACGCCGGCCACCCGCAGCCGGTCGTAGAACGCCTCCATCCGGGCGAGCGAATCCATCAAATCCGCCGGGTTCGGCGCCACATCGCCGAGGTCGGCGCAATTCTGCAGCTCGAAGGGCGCCACCCAGGTGGCCCCGTTCTTCGCCCGTATCATCGTCGACAGGTCGCGCAGCTGGCGCGGCCCGTGCCGCGGGCCCGGACGGTTGGTCGTCCCGCCATCCCAGGGCGCCCCCACCAGGCCGATGGTCACATCCTTGAAGCGCGGATGGTCGAAATCCACGTAAGGCAGCCGCATGAAGGTCGGCACGCCGGCGAATCGCGGCAGGTCGAGCCCCGACACGGGTTGAAAGAACGGGTCGCCGGTCACGGGCTTGGCCATCGTCGTCTCCATGTTCTGCCCGGGAAGCGTCCCCGGGTTCCTGCCGCAGTCAACCAGCCCGCGCCGGGGCTCACAAGCCTGTCAGCGACAGAGGGGCCCATCCGCGACACCGGCACGGCGTGAAATGACCGCCCGGCCCCCCTGCCCTCTTGACCCGCCCCCCCCTTTCCGGTCTTGTCGGGCCAACCCCTGCAGGATCTGATCCATGTTCACCAAGACCGAACCCACCACCTCCCCCGCCACGACCTCGCGCCCCGGGGCCAATTCCAAATCCCTGCTCGCCGCCGACCTGCGGATCACCGGAGAGGTCTCTTCCGCCGGCCAGATCGAGGTCTTGGGCGAGGTCGAGGGCAATATCGCCGCGCGGGGCCTGGTCGTCGGCACCGAGGGCCGGGTGGTCGGCACGGTCAGCGCCGACCTGGTCGAGGTCAAGGGCGTGCTGAACGGCACGGTCAAATCGCAGACCTTCACCCTGCGCTCCACCGCCGAGGTGCAGGCCGACATCACCTATTCCACGCTCTCGATCGAAACCGGCGCCCAGATCGAGGGCAAGTTCGCGTTGAACAAGTGATCGCGGTTCAGGATCACGGCCCGGTCACCCGGATCGTCCTGGCCCATGGCGCCAAGCTGAACCCTTTGTCACTGGCGATGATCGAGGCCTTGACCCAAGCGGTCGAGGCCTTTTCCGTCTCGCCCGCCCGCGTGCTGATCCTGGCCGCCGAGGGCCGCGCTTTCTGCGCCGGCCATGACCTGCGCGAGATCCAGGGGTTTCGCAGCGCGCCGGATGGCGGAGAGGCCGCCATCACCGCCCTCTTCCAGGCCTGCGCCCGCCTTATGACCCGCATCGCCACCCTGCCGAAACCCGTGGTGGCCGAGGTCCAGGGCATCGCCACCGCCGCGGGCTGCCAGCTCGCCGCCTCCTGCGATTTCGTCGTGGCGAGCGAGCAGGCCCGCTTCGGCGTCAACGGCATCGACATCGGCCTCTTCTGCTCGACGCCCCTGGTAGCGCTGGCCCGCAAGATCCCGCCCTCGATGGCCAAAGAGCTCGCGATGACCGGCGATTTCCTGACCGCGACCGAGGCGCAGCGCCTCGGCCTCGTCACCCGCATCGCCCCGGCCGAAGCGCTGGAGGCCGCCGCGATGGCGCTGGCCCAAAAGCTCGCGACGAAACTGCCGAGCGCGCTCGCCACCGGCAAGGTGGCCTTTGCCGCGCAGGCCGGGCGGCCCCTGGGCCAGGCCTATGAAGCCACCTTCCCGCTGATGGTCGACAACCTGATGAACCCCGACACGGCCGAAGGGCTGCAAGCCTTCATCGAAAAGCGCAAACCGAACTGGTGAGCGGCGGAGTCGGGGCAGGCCCCGACCTACGCAACCCGGAACCGGCATCGTTCGGGGATCGCGACCGTTTCGCTTCGCAGGGCGGGGCCTGCCCCGACCCCTACCCCACCAACCGCGGCCGCCTTGTCACGAAGACCGCCAAAACCAAGGCCCCCGCGGCAAAGCCCAAAAGCGCCGCATAGACCGCCCCGGTCCCGAACCCGTCGAGCAGCACCGCCCCCAAGGAGGGCGCCGCCGCCGTCGCCAAGATCGGCGAAACCGCCGAGGCGCCCGAGACCGCTCCGAAGCCGCGCCGCCCCAGAACCTCCGCCACCAGCATCGGCCGCATGATCGACATGAGGCCGACCCCCGCCCCCTGCACCGCCACCACGACGAAGACCAGCCAGGGCGCCGCCCCCGCCGCGATCAGCAGAACCGCCGCCAGCCCCACCGCGCTCAAGGCGACCCGCGTCGCCATCCGGTTCGAGATCTTGCCGCCGCCCACCACCAGCACCAGCCGCCCCGCCAGCTGCGCGGGCCCCAAGGCCGCCGCCGCCCAGGCCGCCACTTCCCGCGCGATCCCGCGCTCTTCGAACAGCGGCAGGATGTATGTCAGCAATATCCCGTGATCCAGCCAGATCAGCGCGAAAATCCCCGCGATCCCCCAGAACTCCCAGCGTTTCAGCGCGGCGCGCAGGGCGCCCTTGGCGGCCTCCTGCTTCGGGCGCTCCCCCCGGCCCAGCCTGCGCATCGCATAGATGTTCAAAGGCACGGTCAGAACCAGCGTCATGGCCGCAAAGACCAAATAGGCGCGCTGCCCGCCCAAGGCGCCCGCCAGCAGATGCGCCAGCGGAAAGGTCATCGTGCCCGAGAAGCCCGCGACCAGCGTGATCCGCGTGATCCCCTGCCGCGCGTTCGGCCCCAGGTGGCGGGCCAACATGGCAAAGGTGGTCTCGTAAAGACACCCGGCCTCTGCCACCCCCATCAGCGCCCACAGCGCCCACCACTGCCAGGGCTGCGTCACGAACCCCAGCCCGCCGACACAGACCACCGCCAGCAAAGGCATGGCGATGACCATCCGCGCGCCCTGCCCGCGGTCGATCACCCGCCCCGTCAAGGGCGTCAGCGCCGCCATCACGAGGCTCCCCAAGGTCGGGCCCAAGGCCAGCGTCGCCTTGCTCCACCCCGTCTCCGCCAGCAAATCCGGCAGCATGGCCGGATAGGCATAGAAGACCCCGGCATAGATCACCAAAAGCCCGAGCGCCAAGGCCCAGACCGCCCTGGCCTGATCGCGTGTCACAACCCGTAAAGCCCCGCGAACTTGGCGTCGAGGTAATCCAGCAAAGGCCCTTCCGAGGGCGCAAAGCCGCAAGCCGCCGCGATGGTCTCGGCCGGGCTGCGCAACCCGCCATGCACCTGCAGGTTGGCCTTCAGCCACCCCACCGCGCCCGATGTGTCGCCCGAGGCCAAGGCACTTTCCACCCCCGCCACGTCACGCCGCAACGCCTGCCACAGGCAGCCCGCATAGACATTGCCCAAAGTATAGGTCGGGAAATAGCCGAAGAGCCCGACCGACCAATGCACATCCTGCAGCATCCCGTTGGAGGGCTTGTCGACCGTCGCCCCGAAATCCGCCTTGAAGCGGGCGTTCCAGGCGGCCTCCAGGTCGGCCACCCCAAGATCGCCGCGGATCAGGGCGCGCTCCAGGTCGAAGCGCATCATGATATGCAGGTTGTAATGCACCTCGTCGGCCTCGGTGCGGATATAGCCCGCCTGCACCCGGTTGACGGCGCGCAGGAAATCCTCGGGGCTGGTGACCCCGATCTCCCCGAAGCGTTCCTTCATCCGGCCGAAGATCCACAAAGCCATGGCGCCGCGGCCGATCTGGTTCTCGTAGATCCGGCTCTGGCTTTCATGCACCCCCATCGAGACGCCCCGCCCGGCCGGTGTCATCTTCAGGGCGCGGTCGATGTTCAGCTCATACGAACTGTGCCCAACCTCGTGGATCGTCGAATAGAGGCAGTTGAACGGATCGCTTTCGACCACCCGCGTGGTGATGCGGCTGTCATCGCCCGAGCCCGAGCTGAACGGATGCACGGCAAGGTCAATGCGCCCCCGGCTCCAGTCATAGCCATAGGCCGTGGCGATCTCGCGGGCGAGCGCCAGCTGACCTTCCGCCGGGTAATGCCCGCTGACCCGCGGGGCGTCGCGGCCCAGAACCCGCTCACGCAGGGCCACCAGCCGCGGGCGCATCCGGTCGAACATGGCGCCGATGGTGGCCGCGGTGGCGCCGGGCTCGTAATCGTCCATCAGCGCATCGTAAAGGTCGCCGCCTTCGGCAAGGCAGGCCGCCTCTTGCCGACGCAAGGCCACGACCTGCTCCAAGGTCGGCAGGAAGGCCGCCACATCCTCCTTCGCCCGCGCCTCGGCCCAGACGCCTTGGGCGACCGAAGTCACCCGGGCGAGTTCCTGCGCCAGGGCGCCCGGGATCTTCACCGCCCGGGCATGGCTGCGCGCCACCAGCCGCAGGTTGGCCGCCCCGGCTTCATCAGGAGCCTGCGCCGCCGCCAGCCACTCTGCCAGGCGCGGATCGGTGCGGCGGGCGTGGAGTATCCCCTCCATCGCCGCCATCTCCTCGCCGCGCTGCTCGGCGGCGCCGCGCGGCATCATTGTCTCCTGGTCCCAGCCGAGCCGTTCCGCCACCGCGCCCAAAGCCTCGGTCTCGCGCACGAAACGCATCAAGTCGTCGAAAGCGTGGTTGTTCATGCCGTTCCCTCCCGGATCGAGCCTTGCACGGGCGCCCCCGCCAGGTGCCGCGCCCGCATGACCAGCACCCACAGCAGGATCGCCCCCGCCTGGTGCGTGATCGCCGGATGCAGGGCCGCCGCCGACAAGACGGTCACGATGCCAAGCGTGACCTGCAAGACCAGCCCCGCCAGCACGAAATGAAACGCCCGGCGCACCGAGGCATAGGCCGATTTGCGGCCCTTGACCCAGGCATAAACCCCATAGGCGAAGATCACATAGGCCAGCATCCGGTGGCAGAACTGCACGAAGCCGGGGTTCTGCAACAGGGGGGCGTCAAGGCCTCCGTCGGGGAAAAAGGCGCCGTTCATGTCGGGCCAGGTCGGGTAATATTGCCCCGCGTCGATACCTGCGACCAAAGCGCCGAGGATCACCTGCAGGAACAGGAAATGCATCAGCCCGGTGGCCTTGACCGCCAGCTTCTTCTCGCCCGCGCGGCGCGCGACGATCAGGTCGGCCTCCGAGCGGCCGAGCTGGAAAACCCATTCCGCGATGCAGCCGAAGATCAGGAAAGCCCCCGCCAGATGCGCCGCCAGCCAGACATTGGCGACCGAAACCATCCCCGCCTGCAGCCCCGAAGAGACCATCAGCCAGCCGACCGCCCCCTGCGCCCCGATCAGCGCGCCCAAAAGCCACAGCCGCCGCGACCAGCCCGGCGGGATGCGCCGCGTCAGCGCCAGCCCGGCGAAGCCCAAAGCCCAAACC
>CAMFIX010000123.1 GCA_945952425.1 uncultured Pseudorhodobacter sp.
CCGTCCGCCAGGCTGGCACGCCCTTGGCGCTGCGTAGGTCGGGGCCTGCCCCGACTCTCCGTTACCTGTTCTTGAACAAATCCGCCGCGTTCACGCGGCCGAAGTTCGAGAAGATCTGCGCCAGCACCGACTTGCCCTTGATCGGCTCGGAGGTCACCCGGCGCGAGAGGGGGACGACTTCGCCGCGCTCCAGCCCGAATCGCTCGATATTGGCGACGCGGCCGTCCTTGGCGAAGCTGATCGCCACCACCTGGCGGTCGTATTCCTGCGGCGCCTTCGGCCCCCAGGTCTTCCATTTGCTTTCGACGTAATACCAGGCCTCGTCGCCCAGAAGCCCGTCGGTCGTGGGCCTGCCGAGGAAAGCCGCCACGGTCTCGCGCGTGTCCACCCCCGGCTCGATCTGCTTCAGGGCCTGGTCGTCGGGCACATAGCCATGCATCGAATAGATCGGCGTGCAGCCCATCAGCGCCGCCAGCGCCAGGCAGCCGAGGCCGCGGCGAAAGCCCCAACGGGCAGCCGCGGGTCGTCCCGTGCCCTTCCGCCCCGTCTTCGCTTCCCTGCCCGTCATGCCTTCCCCTGCGACCGGAAACTCCCCCGGCCCGTACTCGCCCGCCGGCCGGGAATCCTCCCGCACCGCCCGATTTTCCATCGCTTACATCATTGCAAGGCCCCGCAGCAAGAAAGGAACGCTTGACCCCCCCGCAGGCTCGGCGATAACGCGCAGGAAAAGGAGAGCGCGCCCATGTCCAACCTGCCGACCCTGCCCTTCAAGGTGGCCGCGATCTCGGGCCGCACCTCGACCCATGTGAAGTTCCGCCCCTCGGCGCCCGAACGCGCGGCCATTGCCGAGGCCCTGGGCCTGCTGGAGCTGCCCGCGCTGGAATTCGACGGCGAAATCCGGCCCCTGGGCAAGCGCGACCTAAGCCTGACCGGCAGGCTGACGGCCCAGGCCGTGCAGGCCTGCGTCGTCTCGCTGGCCCCGGTGCCGGTGACGCTGACCGAAGAGGTGGCGCGGAAATACCTGGCCGACTGGTCCGAGCCCGAGGGCGACGAGGTCGAGATCCCCGAAGACGACGCCGAACCCCTGCCCGAGGTCATCGACGCGGCCGAGGTTGCGATCGAGGCCCTGTCGCTGGCCCTGCCGCAATATCCGCGCGCCCCGGGCGTGGAACTCGGCGAGGCGGTCTTTGCCGAGACCGGCGCCGCCCCCTTGCGCGACCAGGACTTGCGGCCCTTCGCGGGGCTGGCCAACCTTCTGCAGCCCAAGGACGAGAAATGAGCAAAGGCCCGGCAAGTCGGGGCTTTTCCTGCAGATAGGGGCTTGCGCTCAGGCCGGAATCCCTTATGTTCCGCGCCTCATCCAAAGGGTCATCCTCGGGCCGAAAACTCGTGTGACTTCCTGGAAATCGAAATGAAATCAGGGGTCTGTCCCCTTCAACCCAAGGTGTGACATGGCTGTCCCGCAGAATCGCACGACCTCTTCCCGCCGCAACATGCGTCGCGCCCATGACGCGCTGGCCGCGGCCAATCCCAACGAATGCCCGAACTGCGGCGAGCTGAAGCGCCCGCACCACGTTTGCGGCGCCTGCGGCCATTATGACGCCCGCGAAGTCGTCGCGGCCAAGTCGACGGTCGATACCGACGAAGACGCGGCCTGAGCATAGGCCAAGGCCCATGTCGCAGGCGATCCAAAGCCAGAGCGTTGGACCGCGTGCCTCGGGGCAGATCGTGCTTTCGGTCGACGCCATGGGCGGCGACCGCGGACCGGCGGCAGTTGTCGCCGGTCTTGCCATTTGTGCCCCCCGCATGGCCGACACCCATTTCCTGCTGCATGGCGACGAGGGGCAGCTCGGCCAGCTGGTCGCGGGCCAGCCTGCCCTGTCGGGCCGCGTGACGATCCGCCATGCCGCCCGCGTCGTGACGATGGAGGACAAGCCCGCGCAGGTGATGCGCCACGGGCAAGGCACCTCGATGTGGAGCGCCATCGACGCGGTCAAGGCGGGCGAGGCGGGGGCGGCGGTCTCTTGCGGCAACACCGGCGCGCTGATGGCGGTCGCCATGATCCGCCTGCGCCGGCTGGACGGGATCAACCGCCCCGCCATCGCCTGCCTCTGGCCCTCGCGCAATGCCCATGGCTTCAACCTGATGCTGGACGCCGGGGCCGACATCAAGGCCGATGCCGAAGACCTGTTGCAATATGCGATGATGGGCGCCTCTTACGCCCGCAACGGCATGGGGATCGAACGGCCCCGCGTCGGGCTGTTGAATGTCGGCACCGAAGAGCACAAGGGCTCGGCCGAGCTGAAACAGGCCGCCGACCTGATCGCCGAGGCAGCGGGGCGGGGCGATTACGCCTTCGTCGGCTATGTCGAGGGCACCGACCTGCCCTCGGACCGGGTGGATGTGATCGTGACCGACGGTTTCACCGGCAATGTCGCGCTGAAGACGGCCGAGGGCACGGCGCGGCTGATCGGCGACTTCCTGCGGCAAAGCTTTCGCGCCACGCTGTTTTCCAAGCTGACCGCGGTCTTCGCCGGGGGCGCGCTGAACCGCCTGCGCGAAAGAATGGACCCGCGCCGCGCCAATGGCGGGGTGTTCCTCGGCCTCAACGGCATCGTCGTGAAATCGCACGGCTCTTCGGATGCGACGGGGGTGGCGGCAGCGCTGGAGATGGCCTGGAAGCTCGCCCGCTCGGGTTTCCGCGAAAGGCTTGCGGCGCGGGTTGCATCGGGGCTGACCTCGGGGCAAAGTGCAGCCGGTTCGCCGGAAGAAGCAGGGACAACCGAATGACATTGCGCGCCGTTGTGAAGGGCGTGGGCCATTATCTGCCCGCCCGCGTGGTCCCCAATTCCGAACTGGAAGCCCTGGTCGAGACCAGCGACGAATGGATCAAGTCGCGCTCCGGGATCGAGCGGCGGCATTTCGCGGCCGAGGGCGAGACGACCTCGGACCTCGGCGCCAAGGCCGCACTGGCCGCCTTGCAGAACGCCGGGCTTCAGGCGTCAGAAGTCGACGCGGTGATCGTCGCGACCTCGACCGCCGACCTGACCTTTCCTTCCGCCGCCACGATGATCCAGGCCAAGATCGGCGCGGGCGGCTTTGCCTTCGACGTTCAGGCGGTTTGCGCGGGCTTCGTCTATGCGCTGACCACGGCGAATGCGCTGATTCTCGCAGGGCAGGCGCGGCGCGTGCTGGTCATCGGGGCCGAGACCTTCTCGCGGCTGATGGACTGGAGCGACCGGACCACCTGCGTGCTCTTCGGCGACGGCGCGGGCGCGCTGGTGCTGGAGGGGGTCGAGAGCGCGGGCACCTCGGCCGACCGGGGGATTCTCGCGGCCGATCTGCATTCGGACGGCCAGTTCAAGGATTTGCTTTACGTCGATGGCGGGGTCTCGACCGGCACCACCGGCCACCTGCGCATGCAGGGCAAGGAGGTCTTCCGCCATGCCGTCGAAAAGCTCGCGGCCACCGCCCATGCGGCGCTGGAAAAGGCGGGTCTGACGGCGGGGGATGTCGATTGGATCGTGCCCCACCAGGCCAATATCCGCATCATCGAGGGCACGGCGAAAAAGATGCAGCTGCCGATGGAACAGGTCGTGGTCACCGTGCAGGACCACGGCAACACCTCGGCCGCCTCGATTCCCCTGGCGCTGTCGGTCGGCGTCGCCCGCGGCCAGATCAAGCCCGGCGACCTTCTGGTGACCGAGGCGATCGGCGGCGGCCTCGCCTGGGGCTCGGTCGTCCTGCGCTGGTGAAACCGGCGGAATCCCGGCAATTTTCGGCTTTGGGCGCGGTCTGAACAACCTGCGCCAAGCCATTGTTATTGACTCGCAATTTGAACCGCCGCAATCATGGTGGAAAATCCTTTGGGGGGATGTGACATGACGGAAAAGCCTAGCGAAAAGACGCTCACCCGGATGGACCTGGCGGAATCGGTGTTCCGCGATGTGGGTCTCAGCCGCAACGAATCCGCCCAGCTGGTGGAATCGGTGCTGCAGCATGTCTCCGATGCGCTGGCCGCCGGAGAATCGGTGAAAATCTCGTCGTTCGGCACCTTCTCGCTGCGCGAGAAATCGGCGCGCGTCGGGCGCAATCCCAAGACCGGCGACGAGGTTCCGATCTCGCCGCGCCGGGTTCTCACCTTCCGGCCCTCGCATCTGATGAAGGATCGCGTGGCGGGCGCCGAGAAGTAAGCTCAGGTAAGGCAGGGGCATGGACAAGGCGCCGGATGCGTTCCGCACGATTTCGGAAGTCGCGGATTATCTTGAAACCCCGGCCCATGTGTTGCGCTTCTGGGAGACGCGCTTTCCCCAGGTCAAGCCCGTGAAGGGCGCCGGGGGGCGGCGCTATTACCGGCCCTCGGATGTGGCGCTGCTGGCGGGCATCCGGCGGCTGTTGCACAGCGATGGGATGACGATCCGCGGCGTGCAGAAGATCCTGCGCGATCAGGGCGTGCGACATGTCGCAGAGCTCGGGGGGGAGGAGGTCGAGCCGGTGGAGCCCTTGACCGCGCTCTTGCCGCCGACCCGGCCCGAGGCCGAGGTCGTGCCGCTGCGGCCCGAGCCTGCGCGGGCGGAAGGTCGGGCGGAACCTCTCGTGCGCCCGACCGAGATGCTGCCCGCCATGGCCCGCAGCCCCGAGGCCGCCCGTACAACGTCTGAACCGCAAGAGCCCCCCGCCGCCAAGACGGCCGCCCCGGACGCCGCGGGCGCCACGCCGACAGCCCCCGCGCCTGCGGCTCCCGAATCTCCCCCGCCCGCCGGGGCATTCCCCGGCTTCGGCGGCTTCGGCCTGGACCTCGATGCGCCCCAAGGCGGCGAGGGCGGCTTCATGGCCTTCAACACCGCCGCGGGCCTGCCGCCAGTGGTTGAGCCCCCCGTCGCCGCCCCCCCCGTGGCCGAGCCCCCTGCCCCGCGCCCCCGCCGCGACGTGCCCCGCGATGGGGCCCGCCAACCCTCGCTCTTCGACCTCGCCGCGCCCGAGGAAGACCCCGTCCCCGAAGCCCCGCATATCTTCGTCGACACGCCCGACACCCCCGCCGAGGTCACGCCCCTGGGCTTCCTGGCCGAAGGCTTCGCCGCCGAGGAACCCGAGGCGGCAACCCCCGACGAGGCCAATGCCGGTTTCCTCGCCGCAGGATTCGCCGATGACCGCGCCGTGCCCGAAGCCGCGGCAGACGCCCTCCCCGACCCGCAGGGCCTTTCCGCCGAAGACGCGATCCTGGCCCTGCTCGCCGATGCCGGCGAGACCGACCAGCCCGAAATTAACCTGACCGCAACCGATCTGGCCGCCGAATCGCCCGATCTCGCCGACACCGACACTGCCGCAGATCTAACCCCAGACCTCGCCGACGACCTGCCGCCCTCGGTCGCCCCGCCCGACCCCGAGGTGCCCGCGCTCGCAGGGCTCGCCCCGCGGCTTCGGGCGCTGCCAGCCGCCACGCCCGCGGCGCTTGAGGCGCTGGCCGACCTGCAGGCGCGGCTTGGCCTCCTGCATGCCCAGATGGCCGAGGCGGCCACGCGCCCCCCGCGCATCCCCGGCGCATGAATGTGCATTTTCCCGCTTGCCCCTGCCGGGAAACCCGGTATGAAGCGCGCAGTGTCGGGCCGTAGCGCAGCCTGGTTAGCGCGTCCGTCTGGGGGGCGGGAGGTCGAGAGTTCGAATCTCTCCGGCCCGACCATCGAAAAAACCGTCCGCAGGGCAACCTGCCGGGCGGTTTTTTGGTTTTGCAGGCAAGAGGGGATGCGATGACCGGAGTGCTGCCCATTCAAGAGCTGCGCGCGCTGGCCGAGGCGGGCGTGCTCGCGGCCGAGGCGCCTTTCGCCCCGGGCCAGCTGCAACCGGCAAGCGTGGATTTGCGCCTGGGCACAAGGGCTTACCGCGTCCGGGCCTCGTTCCTGGCCGGGGCGGGGCGGCGCGTGGCCGACCGGCTGTCCGGCTTCACCATGCACGAGATCGACCTCCGCGCCGGGGCCGTGCTGGAAAAGGGCTGCGTCTATCTGATCCCGCTGATGGAGCGGCTGCGGCTGCCGCCGGGCCTCTCGGCGGTGGCCAATGCGAAAAGCTCGACCGGGCGTCTGGACCTCTTGACCCGGGTGATTACCGATGGCGGGGTCGAGTTCGACCGCATTCCCGAAGGCTATGACGGCCCGCTTTACGCCGAGGTCTGCCCGCGCAGCTTCTCGGTGCTGGTGCGGCCGGGGCAAAGGCTGAACCAGCTGCGCCTGCGCCGCGGCCAGGCGGGGCTCAGCGATGCCGACCTGCGCGCGCTGCATGGCGTGGAACCCCTGGTGACGGGCGAGGCACTGATCTCCGAGGGCCTGGGCTTTTCGGTCGATCTCAACCTGCCGGGCGGGCTGGTGGGCTACCGGGCGTCGCCCCATGCCGGGGTGATTGCGCTGGATCGTATCGCCCATTACCCGGCCCGCGACTGCTGGGAGGAGGTGCGGACCGAGGATGGCGCGATCATCCTCGACCCCGGCGCCTTCTATATCCTGGTCAGCCGCGAGGCGGTGACGATCCCCCCCGATTACGCCGCCGAGATGGCGCCCTACCTCGCCATGGTGGGCGAGTTCCGGGTGCATTACGCGGGGTTCTTCGACCCGGGCTTCGGCCATTCCGCCGCCGGAGGGGCAGGTTCCCGCGGCGTGCTGGAGGTCCGCTGCCACGAGGCGCCCTTCGTGCTGGAACATGGGCAGGTGGTCGGGCGCCTGGTCTATGAACGCATGACCGCGCGGCCCGAGGCGCTTTACGGCCAGGGCATCGCGTCGAACTACCAGGGACAAGGGCTGAAGCTGGCCAAGCAGTTCCGGCTGTAACCACGCGGCGGGGGGCCAGGCCCCCCAAGCCTATACATTCAGGGGGCGCTGCCCCCGAGGCGCGGGCCGCGCCTCTCCCCCGGGATATTTGCGGACAGAAAATGGGGGAAGAGGCGGTGTCCTCGGGGCTGCGCATCGAACGGGGTAAGGGGCGGCCCCTGCTCTTTCATTGGTCCGGCAAATATCCCCGCGCGGCGCGCAACCGGAGCCGGAGGGCGCAGGCCCGCAGGCGACAGAAAGGCTTGCGCGCAAGCGCTCTATTGGATCACGGGGGCCGCGAGCGCTTCGGGTTCCGGCAATTGGCCGACCGACAGCGCCTCGGCCTTCAGGATGCGGGCGATCTGGGCGCTGTCCTCTTCCGTGAAGGTCAGGGGCAGGCGCAGGTCGATCAGGCCCGCCAGGATGCGGTCGGTCTGCGGCAGGCTCTGCTTCGGCGCATATTCCCAATGGTCGTAGCGCGAGGTGAAGGCGGCGGGTTGCTCGGCGCCGAACCACTTCAGCTCGACCCCGCGGCCCAGGCAGCGCGTCAGGTAAAGCGCGATGCGGGCGGGGCTCCAGTCGGCCAGGCGGAACTGGAAGGAGGAGCCGACATAGACCTCTTCCTCCGGCCGCCGCACCAGGGACACGCCAGGGGTGTCGGCCAGCCCCGCCTCGAGCGTCCGGTAAAGCCGCCCCCAGCGCGCCACCCGCTCGGGCAAGGCCCGAAGCTGCGGCCGCAGGATCGCGGCGCGCAGGTTGTCCATCCGCCCGGAGACATTGGGGGTGACCATCCGCACGCGCTCGAAAGCCTCCGCCGGGGGCGCGGCGCGGTGCTTGCCGTAAAGCATGTAGCTGCCCGACAGAAGCACCGCCCGCGCCATCAGGTCGGGGTCGTCGGAGGTGATAAACCCGCCCTCGCCGGAATTCACATGCTTGTAGGTCTGCATCGAATAGCAGGCCATCGCGCCATGCCGCCCCGACGGCACGCCGCGCCAGCTTGCCCCCATCGTATGGGCGCAATCCTCGATCACCCGAACCCCCAGCCGGTCGCACAGCGCCATCAGCCTGTCCATATC
>CAMFIX010000124.1 GCA_945952425.1 uncultured Pseudorhodobacter sp.
CCCGACGGGTGCCGAGAGCCTCTCTCTCGGTCTCCAACCCGTCGAAAACCCCCTGCCCTTCTCTTCCTCTAATCCTCCTGCGTGCCCGGCCAGATCGGCGCCGAAAAGCGGGACCGCCGCCCGCAGCTGCAAACCGGACGCCTGAGATCAATCATCGGCCACCTTGACCGTATCAAACCGACCGCAGGCCTCGCGAAGCTCCTCCCCAGACAAGGTGCTTGCGCGCCGGATAAGTGCAGCGCGCAGCATTTCAGCAGTCACATCGGCGGCGTCCTGATCTCTTGAGGAAAGCTCGAAAGCAAAGTCGTATGCATGGCGGAACATCAGATATCACCTCGGCTGCGCAGACTGACTTCCCGACCGGCCCCGACAATGATGTGGTCATGCAGCGCAAGACCAAGCACGTCGCAGGCCTTCTGCACCTCCTTCGTCATGGCGATATCGGCCTCCGAGGGCTCGGGATCGCCCGACGGGTGGTTATGAACCAAGATCAATGCCGAGGCGTTGAGGTCCAGGGCGCGTCGAACGACTTCACGCGGATAGACGGGGACGTGATCAACCGTGCCGACGCCAAGCCGCTCATCAGAAATCAACCGGTTCTTGCGGTCGAGATAGAGGACGTGGAACCGCTCGACCTCGCCGCGAACTGCGATGGCGCAATAGTCAATCACGGCCTGCCATGAGGTCAGGACGGGGTTACGGTTGATGTGGCGGGACAGGATTTCGCGGGCCGCGAAGATGGTGGCCTGCTCCTGCGCGGTCAGTTCAAAGCTGCCAGAGCGCCGAGAGGCGAAAGGGGTGGTTTGTTCAGAAAATTGGGACATCTGGGTCTCATGAGTTGAACCGACCAACTCCCCCGAAAGGCAGCAGCGCGCTGCGCGGGCGGAGTTGGCCGGGATGGGAAAGGGGGAAAAGCCGGTGTGGGCAGAGGACCGCCAGGCCCTCTGCCCTGCCGCAAACCTCAACTGGCGCGATCGAGGAGCTTCTTGGCCCGCCCTTCCATATCGAGGCGCGCATCCTGCTGGGTCTTGTCGCGCGCGAGACGCGTAATCCCTTGAACAAAATCGAAAATCGATTATGCCGCGCTTGGGATTATGCCGAGGTCGTGGCGGGAAGTCGTTTCCGTGCAGAGAGTTAGGGCCGGATTCGCTCGGCATAATTACAGTCCCCCGGGTCAAAGCAACCCGAGGGACTGTGGAGGTTCTGGGTCAGCGCGACTTCTGGATTTCGGCCAGCATGGCGAGAAGTTTGTCCGGCGTGCGGAACTTTCCCTTCGGAACGGCAGGCAGGGCGTTGGCGGCCAGGATGGCGAGCTTTTCGGCAGGGTCGACACGCAGATAGGCTTCGGTGCTTTGCAGGCTGGCATGACCAAGCCACAGCGACACTTTGCGAATATCGCCCGTCGCCTCCAGCGTGTGCATGGCGCAACTGTGGCGCAGCACATGCGGCGTCACCCGCTTTTCCGACAAGGCGGGCCTTTTCTTTGCCGCTGCAGCGACATGTATCGCAAGCCGATGGGCGAAGCCGTCGCGGCTCAGGGGAAGACCCTCGCGGTTGAGGAAGAGTTCCTGCCCTTGCACCGCGGGTCGCACCGCCATCCATGCCCGAAGCACCGTCCGGGTTTCTTGCCAGAGAGGGAGCACACGCTCGCGCCGACCCTTGCCGAGAATCCGGACCATCGAAAGCGACCGGTCGGAGAAGTCGCCGATCTGCAGCGCAAGCAACTCGGACACCCGCAGCCCTGCGGCATAGGTCAAATGCAGCATGGCGCGGTCCCTGAGGCCGAACACGGTCGTAGAATCCGGGGCGGCCAAGAGTGCATTCATCTCGTCGCGGGTGAGGTAGTCGATCAGCGCCTTGTCGGTCTTCTTCATCGGCAAGGCCCGGACCCGGAGTGCCTGTTCAAGGCAGGCGGGAACCTTGTATTCCAGATAACGGAAGAACGAACGGATTGCGGCGAAACGGGCATTGCGCGACCGCGCCGTGTTGCCACGTTCCTGCTCGACATGGGTGAGGAAGCCGAGGATCACATCCGGATCGAGGTCTTCGATGGTCAGGTCGGTCGGTCGCCGATCCAGCCGCTCCGCAGCATACCGCAGTAGAAGGCCGAAGGCATGGGCATAGGTGGCCACCGTGTGAGGGCTGGCGTTGCGTTCGCGGGGCAAATGCTCGCGCAGGAAGGAAGCCAGGGAAGGTGCCAGCGCAGTCATGCCCGACCCTCCGCAAACAGATGCTCGCCGGCCGCCGCGATGCTGTGCATCAGCACGGGCGTCGCCTCCAGATACCAATAGGTGTGGGCCATGCTGGCGTGGCCGAGATAAGTGCTGAGGCCGGCCATGTGGTGGGCGACGGCTTGCCGGTCATGCAGGCAAGCTTCCAGCGAGCGGACGGCGAAGCTGTGCCGCAGGTCATGGAGCCGGGGCCCGGGACTTCTTAAGGCGTGGGGGCGAATGCCGAGGTTCCGGGCGATCTGGACGAAGACGGCATGGGCCCGGACCTTACTGGGGGCCCTTCCGGAGTTGAGGACGAAGAAATCACTACCATTCACCTTCAGGTCTTGGCGGATTGCGGTGTATTCGGCCAGCGCTGCGCGGGTCGAGGCATGAATCGGTAGCAGTCGGCTTTTGCCGAATTTGCCATGCCGGATGGTGAGACCATCCATGCCGATGTCACCGGCTTGCAGCGCCAGGGCCTCGGAGACGCGCATCCCGGTCGCCGCCAGAAGGCCAAAGAGGTAGTGAAAGGTGTGGGGACTGATCGAGCCCCTCGGACCCAGGTCGAGGGCTGCGTCCAGAATGGCTCGGATCTGCCCGGGATCAAGAAGGTGTGGGGCCGGGCGCGGGCGTTTGCCGCGACCGAAGGCTCCGACTGGCGGCAGCTCATGGCGGGGATCCTCGGCATTGAGAAAGGCAGCGAGGCGCCGGACCGCGTCATAGCAGGTTCTTGCCCGGTTGGGCGACGACGCCGTAGCGCACCAGTCGTGGATGCGGGCGATACGAACATGGCTGTCGCCCTGCGCCCCGGCGTAGAGGGCATAAAGATGCAGGGTCCGGCTCTGCTCGGCGAAACTGCGCCCGAGCCGACGGTAAAGCGCCACATAGCGGGTCACGTCATCGCTCAGCATGCCAGATCTCCCGGCCAGGGCTGAGCGATCTTCTGCAGCATGGGGATGTCGACCTTGGCATAGATGGCTGTCGTGTCGGGTGAGCGGTGGCGCAAAACCGCGCCGACGGCTTCAAGGCCCGCCCCGTGGCGCAACAGCCGGGTGGCGAGCGAATGGCGGAACATGTGTGCGCCCGATGGCACTCCCGTTATTCCGGCGCGGGCCAGATGCCTGGCCAGGATGCCCGAGATCTCGGACGAGGAGGCAAGGGGCGTGAATGGCGCACAGAGACGCAGAAAGAGGCGTTCCTCCGCCACGACCGGGCGGGCTTGTTCCAGGTAGGTCGCAACGGCATCCCCGGCATCCTGCGGCAGTGGAAGGCGGTTGCTGCGTCGCCCCTTGCCATGCACCCGCAAGAGGCCGTGTTGCCAATCGATATCGGTGATCCGCATCAGCCAGACATCGCCAGCCCGCAGCCCGAGCCGTGCCAGCAGCAGGATGATGGCCCGATCCCTGATCCGGGCAGGTGTGTCGGTCCCGCAGGCGGCGATGATCCGATCGATCGTCGCCTGATCGGCGTATCGTGGAAGCGTCGACAGTCGGTAAGGGGCCACGGACGGCACGGCCTGCTGCAGCTCGGGGCGGCAGCGGCCACTTGCGGACTGAAACCGAAGGAAGCTGCGCAAAACGGTCGCCGTCATTCGGATCGACGCCCGGGAACGCGATGCGGGCTGGTTCATCACCAAGGCGCGAAGGGCAGAGGCCTCATAACCGGATGGGTCGAGCCCGAGCTCGGGTAGCCACCGGGCCACTTCCGAGACGTAGCGCTCGATTGACTTCTCCGTGGCACCTCGATGTTGGTGGAGCCAGATGCCGTAAGTCTCCAGGACTGGTTCGCGGGTCTGCACGGGTTCGGGCGTTGCAACTCCACCGCTTTCCCTAAGGAACGCGAAAAACCGGGAGGCACCCCGCCTGCGCCTCTCGATACCGGTCTGTGAAATGGCACCCCTCTTGCGGCCTTCGGCGCAACCGCAGTCATGGTGGGCAAATCGCTCGATGACGGCCGCATTCACGTCGTGCCATCCAATCCGCGACGCCTGCAGCCAGAGTGCGAAGTGCTGCGCGGCCGAGTTCAGCTTCCGCAGCGACCAGCGGTTGTATCTAAGGGACGCAAGATGTTCGGCATACCAGCTGAAATGCCGGTCCATATCCGCAAGGTCGCTGACGATGGGGATGTCGCCCCGATCTTCCAGAAACCGGACAAAGCGCCTGACCCGGTTGATGTAATAGGGATCGCGAACCTGGTCGGCGCTGTAGCGCGGGCAGGAGCAGTCATGCCCGGCAAAACGTCGAAGGACGGTGTCGTCAACTGCGGTGATCAGGATGCCCTGCAGCTTGAGCCAACAAAGAAAGTGACGGGCCGCGCAGCCATAGACGACGTGGGTCGTGGTGGCGCGCATCGGCTCGAGAAACGCGTTGACCGCGTCCTCCGGCGAAAAGTCTGAGGTTGTGGCGCGGGGTCGGGCAGGCAATGGGATCGTGTCTTCAGTCATGATCTTCCTCGGGTTGTTATGACCCGGGGGACTGTAATTATGCTGAGCGAATTCTGCCCTAACTCTCTGCTGGGAAACGACTTCCCCCACCGACCTCGGAATAATCCCGAGCGCGGCATAAAGCATCTTATGCCGATATCGGCATAAGATGCTTTCTGGGGGGCGGCCCTCTTCCATCAGAACCTTCTCGATGATCTTGCCGGACTCGGCCTTCGAGAAGCCGCGTTTCCGCAGAAAATCATCCCGATCCTCATCGGTGCGCGCCACGATCTGCTGCCGCGCGGCCTTGATGCCGTTCACAAAGCCCTGCGCCGACGAATTGGCGAACCGCGTCAGCGCCGGTGCTGCCTCATGGGCAAAGCGGGAGGCGGCGTATTTCGAGTGGCGGATGGTGATCTCCTGAAAATCCTCAACGCCCCAGAGATTGCGGTTCTGACACACCGCACGGAGATAAAAGCTAGCGATTCCAAGGGTTTTCGCGCCAACCTCGGAGTTCCAGCAGTAGAACCCCCGAAAATAGAGGTCCGGCGAACCATCAGCCAGCCGGCCCGCCTCAATCGGGTTGTGGTCATCGACCAGAAAGAGAAAGACGTCCCGATCTGAAGCATAGAGCGTGGTCGTATCGCGGCTAATCTCGACATCGGGGTTGTAAACCCCGGTTGACCAGTCGAGCACGCCCGGCACCTTCCACCGTGTGTCGCCCGTACCATTTCCCGCGATGCGCTGCACCGCCTCGACGAGTTCATGGTCATGGATCCGACCGTAGTCGGGGCCGGTCACCGCGCGCAGTTCGGTGCGACCATCCTCAGTCTCGAAGGTTTTCACCTGCTCCGCGCGGTGGTTGCTCAGACCGTATTGAAGATTGATCCCTGCCAGAGGCGCTGGCAGTTGCCGCAGGTAGGACGCCGGGGCGCCAACGATACTGGCAAGTTGGCCGAAGGCCCAATGCGTCGGGGCAACCGGCTCCTTTGCCTTGGGTAGGACCAGGTGCAGCCGCTCGGCGCTGTCGCGCGAGGCCTCAACACGGATCTCCGCTGTTTCAACCACCCGGGAACGGCTCCGCTCCGAACGGCCCTTCACCGAGGCCCACAGATCGTCGAGCGACAGATACCGCTCGTCGTCCGGCCGGTTGAACCATTCGGACGACACCCGACCATTCCGCTCGCCCCGGCTCACATCCACCTTGTAGCCGCCCGACTTCACCGGCCGCACGGGGTCCATAATTTCCATAGTGTTCATGGCAGTCTCTCCGTGACGGACGCCGGAAGCCTCTCTCCCGGCTTTGGCCCGTCATCAGACCTCCAGCCTGCCTCAAACTCTCAAAAAAACGATCGGATAGAAAATTCGACCAGAGCCCGTTGTCATACCTGTGTTACCGATACCGCCGCAGCAGGAGACCATCAGTTTACAGCTGCAAACCGAGATCGCCGTGCCGATCTGACGAGAGCGATCAGAGAAAATTGACCAGAATCTGCACGCTGCGCCAAGGTTCGCAGGTAGGCAGCAGGTCGCGCAATCTTTCCGGTTCGCTGAACCAAGCAGAGAACACTTATAGAGGCGCCAAGTGGCCCCATTGCGCGCCGGACGTGATCCATCAACTCTGAGCCGATGCCAATCATCGGTGCGAGTGTCTCTCCGAGTCTGATCAGGTCACGCCAGGAGCGCACCGGTTCAGGTGAAAACGCTACGCTTTCACTTGCTGCTTCTAAGCAATCTTCCAGCGTAAGGTCTCCGTTCCCGTAGGTTAGACCTTGGTCTTGGTTATGATTGTCGACAAAGGTGGCCGCTTCATGATCTTGGGCTACAGATTCTAAGGATTCTTTATCTGTCTTCTGATGGTGCCGGTCATTTTGACTGTTGCTGGCGGACAGAACTGCGGCTTCAAGCTCGTTGTCGCCAAGAAGTTGGCCCAAGGATTTTGCGAGGTCAGCAAGGTTCTGCGCTCTGATCGAGCGGCGCAGCAGTTTTCTGATCTCGCGGTCACGGTCGATCGAGACGGGGGAGTCGCCTGAGGCTTCTCTTTGAGCGGCGAGTTTATGGAGATAATCTAGGATCCGAGCGCGTTGGATTTCCGCCTGGGCAGCTTCAATGCGCTTGGCTTCTGCGATTTCCAGAATCTGCGATTTGCGAGCAAAGAGTGGCGATAGATTGAAGCCGTAGGCCACGACGATAGATTTCCGCATCCTTAGAGCAAATCGTTTGCCATTGGGACTGCTACGACGCTCGATCAGTTGGGCATCGGAGAGCCTCGCCAAGTGGCGCCGCAGCGTACGTTCGTCCATTCCGTCCGCGCGTTGTGCGAGGGCTTCATTGGACGGCCAAACAAGGAATGGATCAGAACGTTGCTCATCGGTCTTCGGGAGGAAGCTTAGAAGTGCGCGGAGGACAGTGATGCTTGCAGAGGTCAGGTCAAACTCCGTCCGGCAGGATGTCAGGGCGTCGAGTATTTCCCACGAGGTTGATTGAAGGCCCGTCCTGCAGCCTTGCGTGACGACCTCGGGATGGGTTTGGCTGGTGGGGTAGGGGGCTTTGCGCATTTCTTCTCACGCGGACATGCGACTCCCTTGCCGAACAGGCGGAGCCTGTCGGTTTCCGAACGCAACGAAGGTCAGCGAAAAAGGCAAAATACCTTTGTTCGCCGCTGACGCGGCGTTGACTTGCTAGGCGATTTGCGCGATTCTTTCCCTACAGAACGTGGTCAGATCAGAGCGCCAACTCTGTTTGATCGGCAAATCGGCCTCTCGGGTTTCCTCGGGGGGCCGTTCTGTTTCTAGCGTGCCTCCTTGTTGGGGTTGCTGTTCACTTCAGATTGCCACTCATCATGCCAAGCATGCAGAAGGCGGTCGCCTTGCGCGACGAGCCATGAATGGAACTCGGGATTATCCTTCGCGCGCACTGTGACCGCGAAGGCAGAACGTGATGCTTTGACCTGGCCAAGTGTACCGTGTGCATCCTGTTTTGGAGAGTTCGATGTCGCCTGCTTTGCCGTGAGAACTGAAATCGCGCGCGCGAACCGCTCGTCTGACGGATCTGGGGCGTCTTCCTGGTTTGCAGCTGTAAACTCCGGGCCGTGACTGATGGAGGCGATGAGTGCCTGGCGCGCCTCGGGGCCAAGTTCCGTCGCACGTTGCCGAAACGCATCTGCCAGCGCACGCCAACGGGGCCGACCGATGCCAGGCGCTCGG
>CAMFIX010000125.1 GCA_945952425.1 uncultured Pseudorhodobacter sp.
CGAGATCATGCCTAGTCTCGTGGGCTCGGAGATGTGTATAAGAGACAGCGTTGTGGGCTCGGTCTGGCGGCTGATGACGACGCCGTCCATCGGGATCATCCCCTTCTATCTGAACGCGTGGTTCGGCTATGACATGAACATGGGCCGCGATGCCGGGGTGGCCTTTCTGATGACCGTCATCATGGATGTCTGGCACTGGACGCCGCTGGTCACCCTGACCCTGCTGGCGGCCCTTCTGGCCCTGCCGCGCGACCCGTTCGAGCAGGCCGAGATCGACGGCGCCAACCGGCGGCAGATCTTCTGGCACATCACCTTGCCGATGATCAAACCGGCGATCCTGGCCACCGTCTTCATCCGCATGATGGACGCCTTGCGCACGGTGGACGAGGTCTGGATGCTGACCGGCGGCGGCCCGGGCGCCGCGACCCGCTATGTCGGCCTGCATATCTGGAAAGTGGTCTTCCCCAAGACCGACTACGGCTATGGCTCGGCGATTTCCATCATCGTCCTCTATCTGACGCTGGTCATGTGCTGGCTGCTTTACGTGGCGCTCGTCGCCCCCCGCGCGAAAAAGGAGGCATGATGTCAAAGGCTTATTCGCAGCTTGCCCTCTGGCTGGCGCTGTCTTTCGCCACGCTTTTCCCGATCTACTGGCTCTTCGTGATCTCGGTCACCCCGGCGGTGGAGCTGTTCTCGACCCCCTCGATCCTGATCCACAACCCGATCTGGGAGAATTACGTCGAGGTCTTCCACGACGAGACCCTGCGGCGCTACATGCTGAACTCGGTCATCATCTCGACCGGCAATGCATGCCTGGTGACGGTCCTCGCGTTCTTCGCCTGCTATGCGCTGTCGCGCTATGACCTGGGCGGCAAGGAGAACATTTTCTTCTGGACGATCACCAACCGGATGGCGCCCGCCGCGGTCTTTCTGCTGCCCCTGTTCCTCTTGTTCACCAAGGTCTTCGCCATCGGCAGCTGGAAGCTTTACGACACGCATGTCGGGATGATCCTGCTGTACTGCACCTTCAACCTGCCCTTCGCGATCTGGACCTTGCGGCCCACCATCGACGGCATCCCGAAAGAGCTGGACGAGGCCGCCACGGTCGACGGCGCCTCCACCTGGACTGTGATCCGCCATGTCGTCTGGCCCTTGGCCAAGCCGGGGCTGGCGGTGACGCTGATCCTGACCTGGGTCTTCGCCTGGAACGAGTTCCTGCTGGCCGCGACGCTGACCAGCTTCAACGCGCGGACGATCACCACCGGCCTGTCGGAATACGTCACCACGACCGGCACCGAATGGGGCAAGATGGCCTCGATCGCGATCATCACCCTGATCCCGGCGCTGGTGATCTTCGGAGTCGTCCAGCGCCATATCGTCGCCGGCCTGACCTTCGGCGCGGTGAAGGAGTAGCCCCATGAAAAAGCGTGGTTTCCTGCCCATCGTCACCAACTGGTTCGACCGGCTCTTCATCGGCATCTACCTCTGGGTCGCCATCGAGCTTCTGTGGCTGCGGTTCCTCGAAGCCTATGCGCCCCTGACTTTCGCCCATATTCTGTCGCTGGCCGTGGCGCTTCTGGTGCTGACGCGGGGCTGAACCGGGTAACTATAGGAGAAAGCGTTGAAATCGCTGGTCTTGGAAGAAAAACTGAAACTCTCGCTGCGGGACTTCCCCATCGAGGAGCCCATGGGCCCGCGCGATGTGCGCATCGCGGTCCATACGGTCGGCATCTGCGGGTCGGATGTGCATTACTACACCCATGGCGGGATCGGACAATTCATCGTGAAGGCACCGATGATCCTGGGGCACGAGGCTTCTGGGACCGTCACCGAAGTGGGCGCCGAGGTCACCAATCTGAAAGTCGGCGACCGGGTCTGCATGGAGCCCGGCATCCCCGACCCGAACTCCCGCGCCTCGCGCCTGGGCATGTATAACATCGACCCCGCCGTGCGCTTTTGGGCGACGCCCCCCGTTCATGGCTGCCTGCGCCCTTCCGTCGTGCATCCGGCCGATTACACCTTCAAGCTGCCCGATAACGTCAGCTTCGCCGAGGCCGCCATGGTCGAGCCGCTGGCCGTCGGCGTCCATGCCGCCACAAAGGCCAAGGTCAAGCCGGGCGACGTGGCGCTGGTGCAGGGCGCGGGCCCCATCGGCCTGGTGACCGCGCTGTCGGCCATCGCGGCGGGCTGCGCCCGGGTTTTCCTTACCGATGTGGACGACACCAAGCTTCAGATCGGCGCAAGTCTCTCCAAGGCGATCACCACGATCAACATCACCCGTCAGGACTCCACCGCGGAAATCCTGAAACAAACCGAAGGCTGGGGCGTCGAATGCGTCTTCGAATGCTCGGGCCATCCCCGCGCCGCGGGCCAGGTCTTTGACGCGCTTTGCCCCGGCGGCGTCGTGGTCTTTGTCGGCATCCCGGTCGAGCCCTTCCACTACGACCTCGGCAAGGCCATGGTCCGCGAGGCCCGGGTCGAGCAGATCTTCCGCTATGCCCATGTCTTCCCGCGCTGCGTCGGCCTGCTGTCTTCGGGCGCCATCGACGTCAAACCCCTCATCACCCGCAGCTTCGCCTTCGAGGACTCGGTCCAGGCCTTCGAGGTCGCCGCAACGGCGCCCAAGGGCCAGGTGAAGATGCAGATCGTATTGCCATAAGGAGCCACAATGGCCGAAGTCAGGATCAAGGATGTCGTCAAGGCCTATGGCGAGGTGAAGGTCATTCACGGCGTGTCGGTCGACATCAAGGACGGCGAATTCGTCGTCCTCGTCGGCCCCTCGGGATGCGGGAAGTCCACCCTTCTGCGGATGATCGCGGGGCTGGAGACGATCTCGGTCGGCGAGCTCTCCATCGGCGCCCGCGTCGTCAACGACGTGCCGCCCAAGGACCGCGACATCGCGATGGTGTTCCAAAGCTATGCTTTGTATCCCCACAAGACGGTGGCCGAGAACATGGGCTTTTCCCTCATGATAAAGGGCGCGCCCAAGTCGGAAATCGACGCCAAGGTGGGGCGGGCGGCGGAAATCCTCGACCTGACCAAGCTGTTGAACCGCTTCCCCAAGCAGCTTTCGGGCGGCCAGCGGCAGCGGGTGGCCATGGGCCGGGCCATCGTGCGCGACCCTCAGGTGTTCCTGTTTGACGAGCCGCTCTCGAACCTGGACGCCAAGCTGCGCGTGGCGATGCGGGTGGAAATCAAGGAACTTCACCGCCGCCTGAAGACCACGATCATTTACGTCACCCATGACCAGATCGAGGCCATGACCATGGCCGACAAGATCGTTGTGATGCGCGATGGTCGGGTGGAACAGGTCGGCCGTCCGCTGGACCTCTATGACCGGCCCGGGAATATCTTCGTGGCGGGCTTCATCGGCTCTCCGGCGATGAACTTCCTGAAGGGCGTGACGGCGGACCGTCAAGGCCGCTCGGTCGTGGTGACAGAGGACGGGCACGAGCTGCCCTGTCCCCCCACCGCGCCGGGGCGCAAGGTGACCTGGGGCATCCGTCCCGAACATATAGCGGTCGCCCCCGGCGGCACCGAGGTCACGGTCGGCATCCTGGAGCCCACGGGGTCCGAAACCCTGATCTTCGCCCATCTGGGCGGACAAAAGATCGACGCCGTGATCCGCGACCGGATCGAGGCCGAGCCGGGGCAGAAGCTCTCTTTCATCCTGGACCCGGCGCGGGTCCACCTGTTTGACGCAGGCACGGGCCTGCGGCTCTGATGTCCTCCCAACGGAGGGGCTTCCCCTCCGGGACAGCGGGCCGCGCCGGGGCAGATCGGCGCGGCCCGTTTTGAGATAGGCGTCTAGCGAAAGGAAAAGCGATGGATTTCAACGGCAAAAGAGTTCTGCTGACCGGCGCGGGCAAGGGGATCGGCCGGGTTTTGGCCGAGATGCTGCTGGTGCGGGGCGCGGTGGTGATCGCGCTGACGCGCAGCGCGGCGGATGTCGAGGAGCTGAAGGCGCTCGGCGCCGAGGCGCAGCAGGTCGACCTCTCGGATGTGCAGGCCACGCGGGATGCGGCGCGGGCCGCGATGCCCTGCGACTACCTGATCAGCAATGCCGGCACGACGGAGTTGCAGAGCTTTCTGGACACCACGGTCGAGGCTTTCGACCACCTGATCGCGGTCAATACCCGCGCGCCGATGATCGTGGCGCAGGAATATGCCCGCGACGTGATCGCGCGGGGGGCGAAGGGGGCCATCGTCAATGTCTCCTCTGTCGCCAGCTTCGTCGGCATTCCCGACCACGCTGCCTATTGCGCCAGCAAGGCGGGCGTGGATGGGCTGATGCGGGTGATGGCGAAGGAGCTGGGGCCCAAGGGCATCCGCGTCAACAATGTGAACCCGACCGTCACCCTGACGCCCATGGCCGTCAAGGCCTGGAGCGATCCGGCCAAGGCGGCGGGGATGTTGAACCGCATTCCGCTGGGTCGTTTCGCCGAAAGCGCCGAGGTGGGCGAGGTCGTGCTTTTCCTTCTGTCGGATGAGGCCGCGATGATGAATGGCGTTTCGCTTCCCGTCGATGGCGGCTACATGATCTCCTGAATCAGGAGAGTGCGCATGACCCAGACCCTTGGCCCGTTTCAGGCCTTTCTTTTCGACATGGACGGGACGATCCTGACCTCGATTGCCGCCGTGGACCGCGCCTGGCGGGCCTGGGCGCGGCGGGTGGGTGTCGATGAAGAGGCCGTCATGGCCTATATGCACGGGCGGCGGGCGATTGATACCATTGGGTATTTCCTGCCCGGGGCCGATCCGGCGCGGCTGGCCGCCGAATTCACCTGGCTTGAGGACTTCGAGCTGGCCGATATCCGCGGCATTGAGCCGATACCCGGCGTGCATGAGCTGCTGGCCGCCGCCGAGGGGCGCTGGGCCTTGGTGACCTCGGCCTCTCCGCCGATTGCCCATGCCAGGGTGAAGGCGGCCGGGATCGCTTTGCCCAAGGTCGTGGTGACCTCGGCCGATGTCAGCCGGGGCAAGCCCGATCCGATGGGCTATCTGCTGGCCGCCGAGCGGATGGGCGTCGATCCGGCGCGCTGCCTGGTTTTCGAGGATGCCCATGCCGGCATCGCCGCGGGCCAGGCCGCGGGGGCCACGGTCATGCAGATCCTGGGCACCGAGGCGCAGGAAAGCGCCCATGCGATCCGCGATTACGCCGGGGTCACGCTGCGCGAGGACGGCGGGTTGTGGTTGACCGC
Source organism: uncultured Pseudorhodobacter sp. (assembly GCA_945952425.1). Lineage (GTDB taxonomy): Bacteria > Pseudomonadota > Alphaproteobacteria > Rhodobacterales > Rhodobacteraceae > Stagnihabitans. The sequence continues at coordinate 5,202 of CAMFIX010000125.1, forward strand.
CAGGACGCCGGGGTAACCCCCGGCCTAGGGGAAAGGGTAGGGCGGGATTGATCCCGCCGCCTATTCCCCGCGCGGGAAGCGTTTGTTTTCCTCCAGCACGTTCAGGTCCATATGGTTGCGCATATAGCGCTCCGAGGCCAGTTTCAGCGGCTGGTAATCCCAAGGGTAGTAGTTGCCGTTGCGCAAAGCTTCATAGACCACCCAGCGCCGGGCCTGGGATTGGCGGACCTCGGCGTCATAGGCGGACAAGTCCCAGCGTTGGTCGGCCAACAGCTGGAAATGCGCCAGAATCTCGGCGGCGCGGGGGTCGGTGGCCAGGTTGACCTCTTCCTCCGGGTCGGCGGCCAGGTCGAAGAGCATGTCGGGGTCGGCCTTGCAGCGGATGTATTTCCAGGCGCCCTGACGCAGGCAAACCATCGGCGTGATCGTCCCTTCGGCGGCATATTCCAGCGCGACGGGCGACGTGCGCTCGACCCCTTGGGCGAGCGGCACGAGGCTTTCCCCGTCGGTCCAGGGCATGACCTCGTCCATCGAGATGCCCGCAAGGTCGCAGAGCGTCGGCGTCAGGTCGATGGTGGACACGGGCGTCGTGACCAGCCCCGGGGTCAGCCCTTCCGCCGAGATCATCAGCGGCACCCGGGCCGAGCCCTCGAAGAAGTTCATCTTGAACCACAGGCCCTTGCGGCCCAGCATTTCGCCATGGTCCGAGACGAAGACCACGATGGCCTCTTGCCGAGAGGCGCGCATCGCCTCGAAAATCTCGCCGATCTTGGCATCGACGTAGGAGATATTGGCGAAATAGCCCTGGCGCGCGCGGCGGATGTGGTCGGCGGTGACCGTCAGGCCGCGCCAGTCGCAGGCATCCATCAGGCGTTGGGAATGGGGGTCCATATCCTCATAGGCGAGGGAGGAGGGCGGCTCCAGCTCGGGTATGCCCTCATACAAGTCCCAGTATTTCTTGCGGGCGACGAAAGGGTCGTGCGGATGGGTGAAGCTGACCGTCAGGCACCAGGGGCGGGCGTCCATGCCCCGCGAGAGGTCATAGATCTTCTGCACCGCCTGGTGGCAGACGTCGTCGTCATATTCCGGCTGGTTGGTGATCTCGGCCAAGCCCGCGCCGACGACCGAGCCTATGTTGTGATACCACCAGTCGATGCGCTCGCCCGGCTTGCGGTAGTCGGGGGTCCAGCCGAAGTCGGCGGGGTAGATGTCGGTGGTCAGACGCTCTTCGAAGCCGTGCAGCTGGTCGGGGCCGACGAAATGCATCTTGCCGGAGAGGGCGGTCTGATAGCCCGCCCGGCGCAGGTGGTGGGCATAGGTCGGGATGTCCGAGGCGAATTCGGCGGCATTGTCATAGACCCGCGTCCGGCGGGGCAGCGCGCCCGACATGAAGGCCGCACGGGCGGGCGCGCACAAAGGCGAGGGCGTGTAGGAATTGGCGAAGCGCACCGCGTTGTCGGCCAGGGCGCGCAGGTTCGGCACATGCAGGAACTCGGCCGGGCCATCGGGGAACAGCGTGCCGGTCAGCTGGTCGACCATGACGATGAGGATATTGGGGCGCTTGGTCATTTTCATCTCCCTGCGGGGTTGGAAATGGCTATGCTCGGGGCGGGCCGACTGGCAAGGGGCGATTTCGCGGCTTGTTTCGCCCATGTCGGTTTCGACGGGCAAAGCGGCGCAACTGGGCGGTGTGCAACGGTTTTCCCGGGGACTATGCGCGAAACAACGGGCCGGATGGCCGAAAGGGCAAGGCACAGATGACGGTTCGGACCGAGTTTCCCCACAAGATCGTCGAAACCGAGGATATGGGGATCGTGATGTCCGACGGGGTGCGGCTGTCGGCCCGGGTCTGGATGCCCGAGGATGCGGGGATGAACCCGGTGCCCGCGATCCTGGAATATATCCCCTATCGCAAGCGCGATGGCACCCTGCCGCGCGACGAGATGATGCATCCCTGGTTTGCGGGCCATGGCTATGCCGCCGTCCGGGTCGACATGCGCGGCAATGGCGACAGCGAAGGGTTGATGACGGACGAATACACGATCCAGGAGCTGGCCGATGCCTGCGAGGTGATCGAATGGCTGAGCCAGCAGCCCTGGTGCAGCGGGGCGGTGGGGATGATGGGGAAAAGCTGGGGCGGCTTCAACTGCCTGCAGACGGCTTTCCTGCAGCCGCCCGCGCTGAAGGCGGTCGTGTCGGTCTGTTCGACGACGGATCGGTTTGCCGATGACATCCATTACAAGGGCGGCTGTCTTCTGGGCGAGAATTTCGGCTGGGGGGCGGTGATGCTGTCCTATTCGTCGCGCCCGCCGGACCCGGTTCTGCGGCCCGACTGGCGCGAGATGTGGCTGGCGCGGCTGGAGGCGGAACCCTGGCTCGCTCCGCGCTGGGCCGATTTCCAGGAGCGGTCGGACTATTGGAAGCACGGCTCGATCGGCGAGGATTGGGCGCGCAACGAGGCGCCGATCCTGGTCTGGGGCGGCTGGGCCGACAATTACATGAACACGGTGGCCAAGATCGTGGCCAATGTGCCGGGCTCCAAGGGGATCGTCGGGCCCTGGGTGCATCAATATCCGCATACGGCGGTGCCGGGGCCCAAGGTCGGTTTTCTGAACGAGGCTTTGCGC
>CAMFIX010000126.1 GCA_945952425.1 uncultured Pseudorhodobacter sp.
CCGGGGGCACTGCATGTTCCGGGTCTTGCGCGACAGCGACCTGGAAGTCGAAGAGGAATCCGAAGACCTGGTGCGCGAGTTCGAGACCGCGCTGAAGCGCCGCCGCCGGGGCGAGGTGATCCGCCTGAAGCTTTCCGCAGGGGCCCCGCCCGAGTTGAAGGCGCTGATCATGGAGGAGCTTGGCGTCTCCAAGCACGAGATGGTCGAGGTGCGCGGCCTTCTGGGCGTGGCCGACCTGAAGCAGCTGGTGCTAAGCTCCCGCCCCGATCTTCTGTGGCCGCCCTTCACCCCCCGCGTGCCGGAGCGGGTCAGCGACCACCAGGGCGACATCTTTGCCGCGATCCGGCAGAAGGACATGCTGCTGCATCACCCTTACGAGACCTTCGACATGGTCATCCGCTTTCTGGAACAGGCGGCGCGCGACCCGAACGTTTTGGCGATCAAGCAGACGCTCTACCGCACCAGCCACGACAGCCCCATCGTCTCGGCGCTTTGCGAGGCGGCGGAGAATGGCAAGTCGGTCACCGCCTTGGTGGAACTGAAGGCGCGTTTCGACGAGGCCGCCAATATCCTGCAATCCCGGCGGCTGGAGCGCGCCGGCGCCCATGTCGTCTATGGCTTCCTGAACCTGAAAACGCATGCGAAAATCTCCACCGTCGTGCGGCGCGAGGGGGATAACCTCGTCACCTATACCCATTACGGCACCGGCAATTACCACCCGATCACGGCACGGATTTACACCGACCTCAGCTTCCTGACCTGCGATCCGGGGCTGGGGCGCGATGCCACCAAGGTCTTCAACTACCTCTCGGGCTATGTGCAGCCGCAGGCGTTGGAGAACCTGGCGATTGCGCCGATCAACCTGAAGTCGCGCCTCTTGGAGATGATCGCGGCCGAGGCCGAACATGCCCGCGCCGGGCGGCCCGCAGAGATCTGGATCAAGCTGAACTCGCTCTTCGAACCCGATGTGATCGACGCGCTTTACGCGGCTTCGCAGGCCGGGGTGAAGATTTCGCTGGTCATCCGCGGCATCTGCGGATTGCGTCCCGGCATCAAGGGCCTGTCCGAGAACATCCGCGTGAAATCCGTCGTCGGCCGGTTCCTGGAACACAGCCGCATCACCTGTTTCGGCAATGGCCACGGCCTGCCGTCCAAGGAAGCCAAGGTCTTCATCTCCTCGGCCGACTGGATGGACCGCAACCTGTCGCGCCGGGTCGAGACGCTGGTGGAAATCCACAATCCCACCGTCCGCAGCCAGATCATGGGGCAGATCATGGCCGCGAACCTGGCGGACGAGGCGCAAAGCTGGGTCTTGGGCCCCGATGGCGCCTATCTGCGCGACCTGAAGGCCGGGGATCGGCGGCTGTTCAACTGCCACAGGTTCTTCATGGAGAACCCCTCGCTTTCGGGCCGCGGCACGGCGGGCGCCAAGGATGCGCCCAAGCTGGCGGGCGAGTAGGTCGATCACGCCAGCGCGATTGACCCCGCGCCGCCCATCGGCCAAATCTTGGGACGGAAGGCAAAGGGGAGAATCGCGCCGTGATCATTCGCAACCCGGAGCCCGACTGGAACCATTTCGGCGGCCATCTCTTCGACGACCCCAAGGTGCGCGCGCTTTCCCGCGTCGGCGTGGTCGATGTCGGCTCGAACTCGGTGCGGATGGTGGTCTTCGACGGCGCGGCGCGCTCGCCTGCCTATTTCTACAACGAAAAGATCATGTGCGGCCTGGGCAAGGGCCTGGCCGAGACGGGTCGGCTGAACCCCGAAGGCAAGGTGCGCGCCTTGCTGGCGCTGAAGCGGTTTGCGCTTTTGGCAAAGGGGATGGGCATCGCCAACATGACCGTGGTCGCCACGGCGGCAGCGCGCGAGGCCGAGGATGGGCCGGAGTTTCAGGCCGAGGTCAAGGCGCAGACCGGGCTCAGCCTTTGGGTCGTGGACGGCGACGAAGAGGCGCGGCTGTCGGCGCAGGGCGTTTTGCTCGGCTGGCCGGATGCGCAGGGCGTGGTCTGCGACATCGGCGGCAATTCGATGGAGCTGGCGCGGATCGGCGAGGGGCGGGTGGGCCGCCGCGCGACCTCTCCGCTCGGGCCCTTCCGGCTGATGCAGGTGAAGGGCGGCGCCAAGGAGCGGGCCGCGCATATCGCCAAGGTTCTCAAGACCTTGCAGGACGAAGTTCGCTCGGAAGGCGAGCGCATCTATCTGGTCGGCGGCAGCTGGCGGGTGATCGCCCGGCTGGATATGGAGCGGCGGGCCTATCCGCTGACCGTGCTGCACGAATACCGGATGCAGCCGAAAAGCCTTTTGGACACGATCGCCTGGATCAGGTCTTCCGACCTTGCCGTTCTGCGCGCCCGCACCGGCACCAGCGCCGAACGCATGGACCTGGTGCCGCTGGCCTGCGAGGTGCTGGAACAGCTGATCGCGGTGCTGAAACCCTCTGAAATCGACGTCTCGGCCTATGGCATCCGCGAGGGGCTGCTGTTCGAGGTCATGCCCGACACGCTGCGCCGTCGCGACCCCTTGATCGAGGCCGCGCGCATGGCCGAGCTGACCTCGGCCCGCCTGCCCGGCACCGGCAAGAAGCTGTACGAATTCCTGCTGCCGCTCTTCTCGGGCGCCGGGCCAGAGCGGTTGCGGCTCATCAAGGCGGCCTGTCTCTTGCACGACACGACCTGGCGCGCCCATCCCGACTACCGCGCCGAGGCCTGTTTCGACAATGCGACGCGGGCGAACCTTGGCGGGCTGGACCATCCCGGCCGGGTGTTCCTGGGCCTGGCGCTTCTGCACCGTTACAAGAACAACCGCGCGGGCAGCCGGATGGAGCAGCTGTTCCGGCTGCTCACCGAAGACGACATCCAACAGGCCGAGGTTCTGGGCAAGGCGATGCGCTTCGGAGCGATGTTTGCCGCGGGCGATCCGGCCGAGGCGGGCAAGCTGGAGTGGACCGCGAAAAAGCGCGTGCTGGAGCTGCAGCTGACCGCGGTCGGCCGCGATCTTTACGGCGAGGTGGCACAGGCGCGGTTCCAGTCGCTGGCCCTGGCGCTGCGTGCCGAGGGGAGGGTCATCTGATGCTGCGCTTCGACCATATCGCGATTGCCGCCGAGACGCTGGAAGAGGGCGTGGCCTGGGTGGAGGAGGCTTTGGGCGTCAGCCTGGTGGGCGGCGGCAAACATGCCGCCATGTCGACGCACAACCGGCTGTTGGGCTTGGGCGACCTTTACCTGGAGGTCATCGCCATCGACCCCGCGGCGCCGAACCCCGGTCGGCCGCGCTGGTTCGACCTCGACCATTTCGCGGGGCCGCCGCGGATCACCAACTGGGTGGCGGCCTCCGATGACCTGGCCGCCGACCTGGCCGCGGCACCGCCCGGCACCGGCCTGCCGATGGCGCTGGCGCGGGGCGATTACCGCTGGCGCATGGCGGTGCCGGAAGACGGGTGCCTGCCCTTCGACGGCGCTTTTCCCGCGCTGATCCAATGGGATGGCCCGCATCCCGCCCGCGCATTGCCCGAAAGCGGCACCCGTCTGACCCGGCTGGAGCTCGGCCACCCCAAGGCCGAGGCGCTGGCCGCCGCGCTGCATCTGACCGATCCGCGCCTCGCGATCCGCCAGGCCGCGACCAAAACCCTCACCGCCACGTTCGACACGCCCCATGGGCCAAGGAGCCTTGGATGATCCGCCCCGCCACTGTCCTGGACGCGCCCGCAATCACCGCGATCTGGAATCCGCTGATCGAACATTCCGCCATCACCTTCAACCCGGTGGTCAAGCGCCCGGAAGAGGTCGCCGAGATGATCGTCGCCCGGCAAACCGCCGGCCATGGCTTTCTGGTGGCCTGCGATGACGACGACGGCACGATCCTGGGCTTTGCGAGCTATGCCCAGTTCCGCGCCGGGACCGGCTATTCCAGGACGATGGAGCATACGATCATCCTCGCCCCCAATGCGCGGGGCCGCGGGATGGGCCGGACGCTGATGGCGGCCATCGAGGCCCATGCCCGCGAGGAAGGCGCCCACCAGATGATCGCGGGGGTCAGCGCCGAGAATGTCGAGGGCATCGCCTTTCACCAGGCCTGCGGCTATGCCGAGGCCGCCCGCATCCGCGAGGCCGGGCGCAAGTTCGGCCGCTACATGGACCTCGTCCTGATGCAGAAGTTCCTGTAACAAGACGATTTTTCGCAGAAAAATCGACGGGTGGATTTTTCGGCGAAAAATCCGTTACGCGGGCAGGAAGCGCGCGACATGGGGCAGAACCGCCTCCGTCGCCTCGATGAAGATCGCGTGTTTCAGCCCCGGCAGCACCACCAGCTCTGACCCCGGCAGGGCCTTCTGGATCTCGCGGTTCAGCCGCGGATTGCAGCCGCCGTCCAGCTCGCCGGTGATGATCTGCGCGGGCGCAGTGACCTGACCCAGCCAGGGCGCCATTTCGGTCTCGGCATAGATGTCGAAGACGTTGAGAAACACCTCCGGGTCGGTCGCCATCACCTGCGCCTTGCGCCAGTCGATCACATCGGGCCGGCGGGCGGCGAAATCGTCGGTGAACCAGCGCGCGGTCAGCGTGTCCAGCACCGGGCCGATGCCCTTCTCGCGCATCGCCGCCACCACGCCGCGCACCTTGGCGCTGTCGTCCTCGGTGCGGAACGCGGCGGTGGACCAGAGGCCAAGGCTCAGAACCCGCCCGGGAAAGCGCAAGGCATAGCGCGGGCCGATCATGCCGCCGAGGCTATGCCCCGCGAAATGCGCCTGCGCGATCCCAAGCCGGGCACGCAGCGCCTCCAGGTCGTCCACCAGGTCATCCAGCCCAAAGCGCTGCCCGTCCCAGGGCGTCAACCCATGGCCGCGCAGGTCATAGGTGATGCAGGTGAAACGCGCGCGAAGCCCTTCGACCATGCGCTCGAAGGTCGCCCGCCGCGCCCCGATGCCATGGATCATGAACAGCGCAGGCCCCCGCCCCGCCACGGAAAAGGCCGTATCCGACAGCCCGGTCATGGCTTCGGCTCCGAGGCCAGCCGCCCGCCCGTCGCCCAGTCGCTTTTGGCGACATCGGTGAAGATCACCGTCACCGACCCTGCCGTGCCGCCGCAGGTTTCGACCCAGGCCTGGGTCACCGCCTCGGCACAGGCGCGTTTCTGGTCGGTCGTGCGGCCCTCGAACATCTCGATCCGAATCACCGGCATGTTATCCCCTCACTTTCGGGAAGACCTCGGTCGCGAGGGCCTCCATCATCGCCAAAGTTTCCGCCTGCGGTTGACCGAAGATCGAGGTCACGATGACCTAGTCGATACCCAAAGCCGCGTAAGCCGCCAGCCGGTCGATCATCTCGTCCCTCTGGCAGATCAGGATGTTGGCCCCCAGCTCCTCGGCCGTCTGGGTCCGGGGCAAGGGCCGGATGATCCCGCGGTCCACGATCCCCGGCCCGCCGAAGACATTGTCGAAGGAGTGGTAGTAAAGATGCGCGCGCTCGACCATGCGCCGCCGCTCGGCCTCCGAGCCCACGAGGTAGATGCCCCGCTGCAGCGACAGCCGGTTCTGATGCCCCCCTGCCGCCCGGCCGCGGTGAAAGGCCGCCACCTGCGCCTCCAGCTGGCCATGCGCGGCGCCCAAGGGGGTCGTCTGCACGTGATAGCCCTGCTTTGCCGCCGCCTCGATCCCCGCGGGCAGCATCACCCCCAGCATCAGCGGGATCGGGTCTTCGGGCCGCGGCATGATCGTCAGGGGCGGAAAGCTGTAATGCTTGCCGTTCCAGCTGACCTCTTCGCGGGTCAGCAGAGCCTCCAGCACCTGCAGCGCCTCTTCGAAACGGGGCTTGGTCTCGTCGAAAGGCACGCCGAGCCGTTCGGTCTCGTAACCAAACGCCCCCTTGCCGACCCCGAGCATCAGCCGCCCATCGCACAAAGCCTGGGCCTGCACCACCTCGCCCGCATATATCCGCATGTCGCGCAAGGGCAGCTGGCAGACCGAGGTCAGGATGCGCAGCCGCGACGTGTGTGCCGCGATCTTGACCGCCAGCTGCAGGGGGGCGGGCACCAGGAGGATGTTGACGAGGTGATGCTCGGGCACCGCCACGCCGTCATAGCCCAAGGCCTCGGCCTTGATCGCCTGTGCGACGCTGTCGGCGTAAAGCTTCTTGCCGCCGGTCTTCGGGTCCAGCATGTGGCTGGAGAGGAAATGCACGAAATCCATGGGGGCCCTCCTGAAGGTCCAATTTGGACATATGTGCGATTCGCGCAAGGGGTTTCGTACATATGTGCGACATTGGCACCCCCTTCCCCCGGCGCCCAAAATATGATCAAAAGCGCCATGCAGGACTTCACCCCCAATCCGCGCCTTGGCCTTGTCTTCACGCTTCTGGGCGCGGGGCTTTTCATTCCCGATGCGCTGCTGGTGCGGCTTGCCCAGGCGCCGACGATGGACTTCGCCTTCTGGCGCGGGGTGATCGGCGGGGTGGCGACCCTGGCCGGGACGCTGGTCTTCGCCCGCGGTGCGATCCCCTCGTTGCGGCAGCTGGTCTCATGGCCCGCGCTGGCCCTGGTTTTGGCGCAGGGCCTGGGGTCGTTGTTCTACCTCTTGGCCATCGGTCAGACCACGGTGGCCAATGCGCTGCTGCTTTATGCCTCTTCGCCGTTTCTGGCGGCGCTTATGGGCTATGTCTTTCTGGGCGAACGGATTTCCCGCTTTACCTTCCTGTGCATGCTGGCCGTCTTCGCGGGCGTGGCGGTGATCGGCTCTGGCTCTTTGGGCAGCGGCGGGCGGGTTTGGGGCGACCTCTCGGCGCTGGCCAATGCCGTCGCGGCGGGGGCCTATTACGTCATCCTGAGGAAAGCCGGGCCGCAAAGCCTGATCGTGGCCGCGGCCTTCGGCTATTTCGCCACGGCGCTGATCGCCCTGCCCTTCGCCGATTTCGCCCCCTTCACGCCCACGCAATGGGGCCTCGTGACAGTGAACGGCGCGCTCTGCCTGGCACTTGGCGCCGCAATCCAGATGATCGGGCCGCGCCATCTGCCCGCGGCCGAAGTCTCGATGCTGACGATGATCGAGATCGTGGGCTCGCCGCTACTGGTCTGGGCCTTCCTGGGCGAGGCGCCGCCGCTGCAAAGCCTGGTCGGCGGGGCGGTGATCCTCTCGGCCCTGATGGCCCACGGGCTCTGGCGGCTGCGGGGCTAAAGCGCGAGCCAGATCGCCCCGTCGCGAAGCCCGCCGCGGATCAACCGCCCCGGGGTCTGGATTTCGGGATAGGCCTCGGCCCAGTCGCGAAAGCGGTCGCAGGTGACGATGGGCGCCTGTCGCCGGCGCGAGACCTCCAAGAGGAAACGGTCAGCCGGCTCACCCTTGGGGACGACCAGAACCTGCGCCTCGGGCAGGCCAAGCGCGCGGGCCATGAACGGGTCGTCGCAATAGCGGCCGAAGAGCTTGTAACCGGCATTGGCATCGAAGATCACGCCGGGGGTGAAGCCGCGGGTCTGAAGCTCGGCCACCACGGCGCGCAGGGGGCCGATGTCGGGCCGATTGTCCTGCCAATGCATGACATTCGATCCATCGACGAGGATTTCGGGCCGTTTCGCGGGCCGCCGCCGCAGCGGGCGCTGGCGGTCCTGGGCAAGCCGGTCGAGGCCCGGAGGGGGCTTGCTCCGCCGGTCGCGCCACAACAGGACGCCAAGGGCCAGGGCAAGAAGGGTTGCGACAAGAATAACCATGCAAGACCAATGCGTTCAGGACTGATCTTGAAGTTGGGGACGACGCCCCGCGCCGTCAAGCCCCGCATCGTGTATGCT
>CAMFIX010000127.1 GCA_945952425.1 uncultured Pseudorhodobacter sp.
CCGCAGGGCCAGCCGATCCGGCGGCGATCCTGCGGCTTTTGCAGCACCACGAGTTCAACTACCAGTCGCGGGGCAAGACGGCGCATCTGGCCCCGGCGCTGACGGCGAGCTTCGAGGCCGCCATCGCGGCGGGGCGCCCGCTGGAGGTGTTCTTCCTTTACCACGGCGGCTATCGCACCCGGGTCGGCACCGACCTGGCCCATACCTTCGCGCCCGACCTGACCGAGCTGATGCTGCTTTGGCAGATCGCCCGGCTGAAGGCGCGGCTGGGGGCGCTGCATGCGCCGGGGCTGCGCTTCGGCATCGTCATCAACAACGGCGTGGCGGCCTTTACCAACGGCATCCCCTACGAGGCGACGAATGCCTATGTCTCCCGGCTGCGGCTGTTGATCGAGCGGCTGGGCGCGGGCGAGACCGTCTGGGTGCTGAACCAGGCCGAGCTTGGCGATTTCGCCGAACATATGGCGCGGATCGAGGTGCTGCCGAAGCCCGCGGTCTCGCCCTCCGATCATGGCATCGTCGAAAGGTTCCTCGGCCGGACCTGCTCGACCGAGGAGGCGGGGCTGAAGCTTGCCGTCTACGAGGCGGCGGAGACGGTCTGGGGCGCGCAGGTGCGCGCCATGGTGGCGGCGGCGGGCGGGTTCTTCTGCCGGCAGATCGGCCATCCGGCTTGTCTCTCGTTCCGGCCCTTCCCGGGCGGGGCGATCCGGGTGCAGAACGGCGCCATCACCTTCCGCATCGCGGGGGGGCAGGTGACGCCGGGCTTCGTGACGCCCCTGACCTGGGAGCGCGAGGCGCCGCATGTGCTGGACCTGGCGCTGGACCTTTTCGCGGGCATCCATCCAGAGCCCTGCCCCGAGGAAGAAGCCGCCCGGCGCCGGGCATGAGCCCGTTTGAGGCGCCGCGGCAGGCCGCCTGGCAGGGCTCCGACCATGCGGCGCCCGAGCCGCGGTTTCTGGCGCAAAGCCTGGCCCAGGCGCTGGAAGAGGTCGCGGCCCGCTTTCCCACTGCGCCCGCCCTGGTGCAGGACGGACACGAGACCGACTTCGCCACGCTTCTGGCGCTGGCCCGCGGCCTTGCTGCCCAGATCCTGGCAGCCGGAGCCCCGCCCGGACCCATCGCCCTGCTGCTGGGGCCAAGCCCCATCTCCGTCGCCGCCTGGTTCGCCTGCGCCATGGCCGGGCGCCCCTTCCTGCTGCTGGAGCCCGCCAACCCGCCCGAGCGCAACCGCATGCTGGCCGCCAAGGCCGGTGCGACGCTGGCGGTGCAGGAGGGCGCGGTCCTGGCGGGCCCCAGCCTCACCCCCTCGGGGCAGCTGGGGACGGCGCCCGGCCCGGGGCTCGACCCCGATGCCCCGGCGATGATCTTCCCGACGTCGGGCTCGACGGGCGAGCCCAAGCTCATCACCTATGCGGCCCGCACGTTGCAGGTGAAACTGCGCGCTTCTCAGGAGCTGATGCGGGTGGCGCCGGGCGACCGGGTGCTGATCGCGGGCAGCCATGCGAACTACGGTTTCCTGCACCATGCGCTGGTCTTCCTGCTGGCGGGGGGCGCGCTTTGCCTGGTGGATGTCAAATCCGCAGGCCTGCCGGGGCTTTACGCGGCGATTGAAGGGGCGGGGGTGCGGCATATCCGCTTTACCCCCTCGCTGTTCCGGCTGGCGGCGGCGCGGCCCGAGGGGCGGGCGGCGCTGGCCGTTCTGCGCGGCCTGCGCTTTTCGGGCGAGCCGCTCCTGACCGCCGACCTGGACCTTGCCCGCGGGATCGTGGCGCCGGATGCGCTGATCCAGAACGTCTATGGCAGCACGGAAAGCGCGCTGTTCCTATGGACCGACGACCGGGCGCAGAGCCTTTCCCCCGGCACGGTGCCCATCGGCCGCATCTATCCGCTCTCGCGCTTTCAGCTGCGCGACGAGGCGGGGCGGCCCGCGACCGAGGGCGAGCTGGTGATCCGCTCGCGCCACCATGCGCTTGGCGACTGGCAGGGGGGACGGGTGGACGGGTCGCGTTTTCCCCCGGCGCCGCAGGGTCCGGGGCGGCTTTATGCCACCGGCGACATCGTGCGTATGGAGCCTTCGGGCGACCTGGTGGTTCTGGGCCGGGCCGACCGGGTGGTGAAGGTGAACGGCCAAAGGGTCTCGCTGGACGAGATCGAGGCCCATGTCGCGGGCCTGCCCGGCATCGACCAGGCGGCGGTCGTCGTGCAGGACCGGCCGAGCGGCAACCCGCTGGTGGCTTTTGTCGTGGGGCAGCCCTGCGACGTGCAGGGGCTGCTGACCCGCGACTTGCCTGCGCATATGATCCCGGGGCGGGTGGAGTGGCGCGCGGCGCTGCCGCTTTTGGCGGGGGGCAAGACCGACCGCAAGGCGCTGTCTGCGAGCCTCGGCCCCGCGGTCGCGGCCCCGATGGCCGCGGCCGACGACCTGGGCGCGATCTTCGCCCGGCTGTTGAAACTGCCCGCCGTCGGCCCGGATGCCGATTTCTTCTCGCTGGGGGGCGACAGCCTGCTCATGCTGGACCTGCAGCTGGAGGTCGAGGCGCGCTTCGGCATCCGCTTCGACCCGCGCGCCTTCATCCCGCGGGCCAGCCTGCGGAACCTGGCCCGGCTGATCGGCCAGCCGCTGGCGGCGCCGCCGACGGTGGGCCGGGCGGAGGGGGTGGAGCTGTCCTTCCGCCGCATCCGCCCGGGTGCGGCGGGCGTGGCCATGGTGCTGCCCGGCGTCACAGGCGGCGCGGGGGTCGAGACCTGGGAGGCCGCGGGCGCGCTGCCCGACCATGCGCTTTGGGCTTGCGATGCGGCCTTCGCGCGGGGGCGCACCTCCGATCCGCCGAACGGGCAGCGGGTGGTCGAGGCTGCGACGCGCGCCATCGCGCAGGGCAAGGCGCCGCAGCCGGCGCTGCTGGCGGGCTATTCCATCGCGGGTTACATCGGCTGGGCGCTGGCCCTGCAGCTGGAGGCGCGGCCCAAGGTCGTGATGCTGGACAGCTGGCCCCTGCACCGCCTGGCGAAATACCGCGCCGAGACGCCGATGCCGCGCCCCGACCCCGGGCTGCAGGCGCTGCTTCTGGCCTGCGACGCGCCCGCAGGTCTTGGCCTGCCCAACGGCAGCAAACGGCGCTGGCAGCCCGAGGACGGCCCCTTGCTGCGCCGCCTGGTGCCGACGCTGGACCATATCGAGATCAGCAAGCGCGACGTGATGACCGCCTGCGCCCCCACGATCGCCGCCTTCGCCGCGGGCGGCCCCCTGCCGCCGCTGCCCCGGCGGCTGCCGACGATGGGCGGGCGCATCCTGCGGCTGTGGAAAGAGAATGCGGCGCCCGGCAAGGTGGACGACCTCGTCGCCTCGCGCCGGGGCTTGCGGGGGCTGGAGGCGCGGCTGGCGCTTTTGTACCTGGCCGTCCTGCGCGGCTCACCGGCCCTGGCGCGCGAGCTGGCCGCCGAGCTCGCCCGGACGGCAGAGGACAACGCGGCCCTGGCCGCCGCGCCGCGCATCCTGGCCGACCTGCCCGAACAGGCGCCGCCGGTCGATCTTGCCACCCTGGGCCAGCGCCGCACGCGGGCCGCCGTGGCCCCGGCCACCCTGCGATGGGCGGTTCAGCAGCGGATCAATGCTTGACCATGATGTGGCGGACCACGGTGTAGTCCTCCAGCGCATAGGCCGACATTTCCTTGCCGTAACCCGATTGCTTCAACCCGCCATGCGGCATTTCGTTGACCAGGCTGAAATGCGTGTTCACCCAGGTGCAGCCATACCGCAACCGGGCCGAGGTCTCCATCGCCAGCCCGATGTCGCGCGTCCAGACCGACGAGGCCAGGCCGTAATCGCTGTCATTGGCCCAGGTCAGCGCTTCCTCCGGATCGGCAAAGGGGGTGACCGAGACGACCGGGCCGAAGACCTCGCGCCGGACGATCTCGTCCGATTGGGTGGCGCCCGCGATGACGGTGGGGCGATAGTGAAAGCCGGGACCAAGGCTCTCGCCGCCGGTGGTGACCTCGATATGGGACAGGTCGCGGGCGCGGTTGACGAAAGAGGCCACCCGGTCGCGCTGGCGCAGGCTGATCAGCGGCGGGATCTCGTTTTGGGCGTCGTCGGGGTCGGCCAGGCGGATCGAGGCGGCGGCGGCGGTCAGGTCGGCCACCAGCCGGTCGTAAACTCCCTTCTGCGCATAGACCCGGCAGGCGGCCGTGCAATCCTGCCCGGCGTTATAGAAAGAGAAGGCGCGCAGCCCGGCCACGACCTCGGCCAGGTCGGCATCGGCATGGACGATGACCGGGGCCTTGCCGCCCAACTCCAGATGCGTGCGTTTGACGGTGCGGGCGGCGGCGTCCAGCATCTTGCGCCCCGTCGCGACGTCTCCAGTCAGCGAGATCATGTCGATGCCGGGGTGATGGATCAGGTGGCTTCCGGCGGTCTGGCCGCGGCCGGTGACGATGTTGACGACGCCGGGGGGAAGCTCTTCGGTCAGGATGGCGGCCAGTTTCAGCGCGGTCAGCGGGGTTTGCTCGGAGGGTTTGAAGACCACGGCATTGCCCCCCGCAATCGCCGGGGCCAGCTTCCAGGCCATCATCATCAGCGGGTAATTCCAGGGCGCGATGGCGGCCACCACCCCCACCGCATCGCGGCGCACCATCGACGTATGGCCGGGCAGGTATTCCCCCGCGACCTGCCCCTGCTGCGTCCGCACCGCGCCGGCAAAGAACCGCCAGCAATCGACGGTGGCGGGCAGCTCGTCGGCCAAAGCCAGATGCAAGGGCTTGCCGCAGTTCAGCGATTCAAGCGCCGCGAAATCGGCGGCCTCGCGCTCGATCCGGTCGGCGATGCGCAGAAGCGCCGCCGCGCGTTCCCCGGGCGTCGTGCGCGACCAGCGGTCGAAGGCCCCGCGGGCGGCAGCGACCGCACGGTCGATCTGGGCGGTGGAGGCCTCGCCCACCTCGGCGATCAGCGCGCCGGTGCGGGGGTTCAGCACCTGCTCGGGCGACTCCTGCCCCGGCTCCATCCCGCCGCCGATCAGCATCATTTGCCGCCTCCCGCGGTCTCGGACCCGCCCCGCGTCAGGTAATAGGCCAGAAGGATCGGCAGGAAGGTCGCGGCAAAGACCACCATGGCGACCACATTGGTGACCGGGCGCTGGTGCGGGCGGATCAGCTCCTCCAGCATCCAGATCGGGATCGTCGCCTGCTGGCCCGCGGTGAAGGTCGTGACGATCACCTCGTCGAAAGACAGCGCAAAGGCCAGCATCCCCCCGGCCAGCAGGGCCGAGCCGAGGTTGGGCAAAAGGATATGCCGGAAGGTCTGGAAGCTGTTGGCGCCAAGGTCGGCCGAGGCCTCGATGATCGCCCCCGACAGCCGCCGCATCCGCGCCACCGCGTTGTTATAGACGATGACGATGCAGAAGGTCGCATGGCCCAGAACGATGGTCAGGGTGGAAAACGCCATCCCCATCTCGCCGAAAGCGGCCCGCAGCGACAGGCCGGTGATGATCCCCGGCAGCGCGATGGGCAGCAGGACCAGAAGCGTGACCTGGTCGCGCCCGAAGAACCGCGCGCCCGACATGGCTCCGGCCGCCAGGGTGCCCAGGATCAGCGCCAAGGCCGTGGCCAGTGCCGCCACCTGCAGCGACAGGCCCAAGGCCTGCCAGATGTCGGGCCGGTTCCAGGCGACCGCGAACCACTCCAGCGTCAGGCCGGGGGGCGGGAAGGCGTAGCTGCGATCCTCGGTCGTGAAGGCGTAAAGGAAGATAATCAGGATCGGCAGGTGCAGGAACAAAAGCCCGGCACCGGCGGCAGCCTTCAACCCCCAGGAGGCGCGGTCAGAGTGCATCGAAAGCCCCCATCCGCCGGGCGATGGCAAGATAGACCAGCATGATCAGGATCGGCACGACGGCAAAGGCCGCGGCCAAGGGGATGTTCCCCGAGGTGCCCTGGTATTGATAGACCGCCATGCCGATGAAGCTGGCCGAATTGCCGATGATCTGCGGGATGATGTAATCGCCCAAGGTCAGCGAGAAGGTGAAGATCGACCCCGCGATCATCCCGGGCATGGCCAGCGGCAAAACCACGGTGCGGAAGGTCTGCGCCCGGCTGGCGCCGAGGTCGGCAGAGGCCTCCAGCAGGCTTTGGGGCACCCGCTCCAGCGCGGCCTGCAGGGGCAGGATCATGTAGGGCAGCCAGACGTACAGGAACACGATCCACATGCCGAGATACGAGGTGGACAGCGAATTCCCCCCGATCACCGGCAGGGCCAGCACCGTGTCCAGCACCGGCGTGGTATGGGTGGCCTCGGCCGCCCAGTTCAGTATGCCCTCCTTGGCGAGGATCAGCTTCCAGGCATAGACCTTCACCAGGTAGGAGGACCACAGGGGCAGCATGACGCCAAGGTAGAACACCGCCTTCCACCGCCCCTTGGCGAAGCGCGCCGCATACCAGGCAATGGGGAAGGCCACGAGGATCGAGGCCAATGACACCGCCGAGGCCATCATCAGCGTCCGCCAGATGACCGAGAGGTTGGCGGGCTTGAAGAGGCTGGAATAGGTCGAAAGGGTGAATTCCGGCACGACGAGGCCGGAGAAATCGTCGACCGAGTAAAAGCTTTGCAGCAAGAGGGCGCCAAGCGATCCAAGGTAGACGACGACCAGCCAAAGGAAGGGCGGCGAAAGAAGCACCGCCGTCAAGACCCCGGGATGGCGCCAGAAAAGCCCGGTCAGCCGATCGGCCACCCCGCGCGAGGGGAGCACCGCCGTCATCGCCGCGCCCTCCGCCCCGCCGAAGGGGGCGCCGCCCCCTTCACCCCCGGAGTATTTGCGCCAAATTGAAAGAGCATCGGCGCGGATCGAGCGGCGGGCGCTTCGGACCATGAACCGGGAGGCTGGCAGGGGCCGGATGCGTATTTGGGCAAGTATGAAAGCGGGGAGAGGCGCATTGGGAGACAAGAGACGGCGCGGCTCCGGTCTCCCAGGGCTTGAGAGATTTGCAGTTGCGCGGCCGCGTGGAGCCGGTTTCGCTTGGCGGAAATACCAAAGCGTCCCGGGTCCGGCGGCGCTTTTGCTGCACGCTCTTTGCCTTGCCCAAGCGCGGCGCGGTCAAGGCTGACCTGGGCAGGCCGAACCTCGGTCCATGAGCCAGCAGGAAGCCCGACCGCCAAAGCCTTCGCTCCAGCTGGCGTGAAGAGACACCGCGAAACCGGCGCCCCTTTCCCTTTCATACTGGCACAAATACTCCAGGGGGGTCCGGGGGGGCAGCGCCTCCCCGGGGGTGGGTCGATACGGGCGGCGTCCGGCATGGCTCAGCCCTCCATCACATGCAGGGCGCCGGGGGCGAAGGTGATGGCGACCTCTTGCCCCGGCTCGGGCAGGGGGGCGCCAGCGGGGACCAGCGCCGCCACCTCGGTGCCCATCAGGCTAAGGACCACCCGCGTGGCCGATCCCTGGTAGCGCAGCGCCGTGACCGGGCCGCAGAGCGCGCCCGCGGCCAGCACCGTCGCCTCCGGGCGCAGCGAGGCCCAGGCCGCGGGACCGCCGAGCGCCTGGGTCAACGCGGGCGGCAAGACATTGGACGAGCCCACGAAATCCGCCACGAAGCGGCTGCGGGGCCTGGTGTAGATCTCTTGCGGCGTGCCGATCTGGGCAATCTTGCCCTCGGAGAACACCGCGAGGCTGTCGGCCATCGACAAAGCCTCGTGCTGGTCATGGGTCACGAAGACGAAGGTGATGCCGAGCCGGCTTTGCAGCGCCTTCAGCTCGTCCTGCATCGC
>CAMFIX010000128.1 GCA_945952425.1 uncultured Pseudorhodobacter sp.
CCCCCCGCTCGTCGCCGCGCGGGTCTGCCGTGTGTCGCTGGTCCATCACGGCATGATCCTGGCCACCTTGCGCCCGCTGCTGCCCGCGGGGCCGGTGGAATTTGGTCGCGAATTCGCCCTCTTGCGCGATGCTGCCGCCGATGCCCAGCGCAGCGAGGCGATTCTTGCGGGCCTTCTGCCCGACCTGCCGGATTTCATCGGGCTGGAGGGGGCCGAGATCCTGCCCCGCGATGCCGAGCCCGCCGGGCTGGCCTATGTCGTCGAGCATGACCTCGACCCCTGGCTCGGCCGCGACGTGGTGCGGCTGTTGCGCCGGTCCGAACCCGGGTTGCGCCAGGTCACCTTGGCCACCGCCGCGCCCGATGCCAGCCTGGTCCGCGCCGCCCTGGCCGACCGGGCCGAGGCCGCGGGGCCCGCGATCCAGACGCTGGGCGGCAATGCGCCGCTGGCGCGCTGGGCGCCCGAGGCGCAGCACCTCGTCGCCACCAGCGCCGCGCTGCTCTTCCAGGTCGATGCCTTCGCCCTTCTGTCCCGCGCCCGGGCCGAGGCCCTGCCCGCCGTCTGCCTGGTCTTGACCGAGCGGATGGAGTCCGGCATCGCCCCGCTCTCGCATGACGAGGGGATCGAGGCGCTGCTGACCGGGGCGCCCTTCCTGGGCCAGATCGACCAATCGGTGGTCGAGCCGGTGATCCTGCCGCAATCGCTGAACCTGGGGCCGATGGGCCAGATGCGCTGGCTGCTGATCGCGCTCGGTCGCGCCGGGTTGTGCAGCTTTGTCACCGCCTCCAGCCTGGGCTTCCTGCCCGGGCGCGATCCGATGCCCGCCGAAAACCGCCTGATCGAATTGCGCGCCATGCGCCGGACCGCGCTGGAGACCGTGAAGTGACCCGCACGCTCATCATCTCGCATTCCCACCCCCGCCTGAAGGGCGGCGGCGGCGAAGTGGCCGCGCATCGCCAGTTCCAGCACATGCACGAACAGGGCCAGGACGCCTGGTTCCTGGGCGCGGCCTTCGACCCCGCCATCGTCGCGGCGCTGTTCCCCGGGCAAAGCCGGCTTGTGGAATTCGCCCCCCACGATCACGGCTTCCGCGCCCATGCGATGGACGCCAGCCTGATGGAGCATACCAGCCCCGAGGACGAGGAGGCCTTGCTGAACATCCTCTTGCGCTATCGGGCGGATGTCTATCACTTCCACCATTTCTGGAACATCGGCGCGGGCGTGGTGCGGCGGCTGCGGGCGGCGCGGCCGGATGCCAGGATGATCTGCACCCTGCACGAGTTCATCGCGATCTGCATGGCCGATGGCCAGATGGTCAAACGCAACAACGGCCAGCTGTGCACCGAGGCCAACCCGGTCGCCTGTGCCCTCTGCTTCCCCCACCTGATCCCGGCGCATTTCGTGGTGCGCAAGCAGCGCCTGGCCGAGATGCTGGACTGTTTCGACCTGGTCTTCTCGCCCAGCCAGTTCCTGGCCGACCGTTTCATCGCCTGGGGGTTGGACCCGGCGCGGCTGCGGGTGCTGGAAAACGGGCTCTTGCCGGAGGAGGGCAGCGTGACGCCGCCGCCCGACCGCCACCGCCGCTTTGCCTATTTCGGCCAGGCGACGCCGACCAAGGGGCTGGACGTGCTCTTGCGCGCCGTGCGCCGTGCGGCGGAAGACGACGTGCCCTTCTCGCTGGACATCCATGGCGTGACCGAAGCGCGTTTCCGCGAGCTTTGGCCGAAAGAGCCCGAGCTGCCCGACACGGTGCGCTTCCGCGGCACCTATCGGCCGTCGGAGGTGGTGGACCTGATGCGCGGCTATGGCTGGGTCGTGGTGCCCTCGGTCTGGTGGGAGAATGCGCCTGTGGTCATCCAGGAGGCGCGGCTGGCGGGAACGCCGGTGATTGCGAGCAACATCGGGGGCATGAAGGAAAAGGTCGGCGGCTGGGGCGAGCTTTTCCCGGTCGGCGACAGCGAAAGCCTGGCCCGGCTGATCCTGGCGCTGGCCGCGGACCCCAAGGCCCATGCGGAGGCCCTGTCCCGCATCACCCCGCCCCTGATGATCGACGAACATGTGCGGCTGTGGGAAGCCGAGGTCGCCGCGCTGTAGCGCCTGCGGACGATGCCCCTACCTCAGCACCTTCGCCGCCATCGTCCGGTCGCCGATATTCGTCAAAAGCCCCAGCGCCGCCCCGGCCTCCGTCCAGATCGCGGTATGGCCGGGCTCTGACGGCGGGCCCATGCACAGCGTCGGGCGCGCCACATAGATCGCGCAGACCTTCTCGGCCCATTTGTCGTATTCCGGCATATAGGTGAACCGCCGATACATCCCGATCAGCCGGGGGGTCGAGATATGCCAGCCGGTCTCCTCGTAAACCTCGCGGTGCAGCGCGGCGATGGGGGCCTCGCCGGGGTCGATGCCGCCGCCGGGCAGCTGGAACTCCGGCACAGGCTCGGCCTGGTGGGTCAAGAGCACCTGGTCGCCGCGCAGCAGAACGGCATAGACCCCCGGCCGCCTGCGATAGCGCACCCCCATTCTCACCGCCTCGCCATGCCGCCGGATCATAGCTTCCCCCTTGGTCCTGCCACCGTTCTGCCTATATAGGCCCGATATGCCGAATCCGGCGCCTGTGGGAAAGCCTCCATGACCACCTCCATTCCTTGGGACGACACCGTCCTGCCCTTCCAGCTGGATGCCGCCGATGTGCGCGGCCGTGTCGTGCGGCTGGATGGCGCTCTTGATGCAATCCTGGGCCAGCACAACTATCCGCCCGCCATCGAGGCGCTGGTGGCCGAGACCGCTTTGCTGACCGCGCTGATCGGCCAGTCCATCAAGCTGCGCTGGAAGCTGTCGCTGCAGGTGCGCGGCAAGGGCCCGGCGCGGCTGATTGCGACCGACTATTACGGCCCCGAAGAAGAAGGCGGCCCGGCGCGCATCCGCGCCTATGCCAGCTATGACGCCGAAAGGCTCGATCTCGCGGCCGACCCGTTCTCGCAGATCGGCGAGGGCTATTTCGCGGTCATGCTGGACCAGGGCCCCGACATGACGCCCTACCAGGGCTTTACCCCCATCGCGGGCGCCAGCCTTGCCGATTGCGCCCAGACCTATTTCGCGCAGTCCGAACAGCTGCCGACCCGCTTTGCCCTGACCTTCGGACGGTCTCAGACCCCTGGCCAGCCCGAACATTGGCGCGGCGGCGGGATCATGCTGCAGCACATGCCGCAGGCCGGCATGTCGGTCGAGGGCGACAATACCGAAGGCCGCGGCGGCTCGGGCGAGGGCGGGCTTCTGGACCACACCGACATCCTGACCGGCGCCCCGGCCGAGAACTGGAACCGCGTCAATATCCTGTTGAACACCGTCGAAGAGATGGAGCTCGTCGGTCCCTCGGTCTCGCCCTCCGAGCTGTTGACCCGGCTCTTCTCCGAGGAAGACCCCCGCGTCTTCCCGGTGACCGAAGTGCATTTCGGCTGTTCCTGCAGTGAGGCCAAGGTGCGGCAGACCATGTCGATCTATTCCTCGAAGGACATCGAGAAGATGACCACCGCGGAGGGCATCGTCACCGCCGATTGCCAGTTCTGCGGCGCGCATTACGAGATGGACCCCAAGACCCTGGGGTTCGAGGCCGAAGGGGCCAAACAGCCGTGATCGACCTGCGCCCCCTGACCGAGCTTGGCGCCCGGGCGGGGGGCGGCTCTTCCGACTTCGACCTGAACCCCGGGCTGCGGCCCGCGACGCAAACCCTGCGTCCGGCGGCGGTGCTGGTGGGGGTGACCGAGGATCGCGCCATCCTGACCAAGCGCGCGTCGCATCTGAAACACCACCCCGGCCAGATCGCCTTTCCCGGCGGCAAGCTGGAGGGCGACGAGACGCCCGAAGCCGCCGCCCTGCGCGAGGCCGAGGAGGAGATCGGCCTGCCCCCCGCCCAGGTCACCCCCTTGATGCGGCTCGCCCCGCACGAGACGGTGACCGGCTTCCAGATCACCCCGATCCTGGCCGAGGTCGCGCCTTGCGCCTTTACCTGCGACCCGGCAGAGGTGGCCGAGGCCTTTACGGTGCCGCTTTCGCATGTGCTGAACCCGGCCAATTACACGATCCACCACCGGCAATGGCGCGGCACTTGGCGGGCCTATTACGCGGTGCCCTGGGGGCCCTATTACATCTGGGGCGCCACGGCGCGCATCCTGCGGGGGCTGGCGGGATGAAGCTGTCCGGCGACTGGCTGGAGCATCCCGGCACGCAGGCGCTTTGCGCCGTGCTGGCGTCAGAGGGCCACCGCATCCTCTTCGTCGGCGGCTGCGTCAGGAATGCGCTGATGGGGCGGGCGGTCAGCGATATCGACATGGCGACCGATGCGCCCCCGGGCGAGGTCATGCGGCTGGCGGAAGAGGCCGGGTTCAAGGTCGTGCCGACGGGCATCGACCATGGCACGGTGACGGTGATCGCGGGCGGCGCGGGGCACGAGGTCACCACCTTCCGCCGCGACGTCTCCACCGATGGGCGGCGCGCGACGGTGGCCTTCTCGACCGAGATCGCCGAGGACGCCGCCCGCCGCGACTTCACGATGAACGCGCTTTATGCCGCCCCTTCGGGCGAGGTCATCGACCCTTTGGGCGGGCTGGACGACCTTTTGGCCCGCCGGGTGCGCTTTGTCGGCGAGGCTTCGACCCGCATCCGCGAGGATTACCTGCGCATCCTGCGGTTCTTCCGATTTTACGCGGTCTATGGCGACCCTGCGCAGGGGATCGACGCCGAAGGCCTTGCCGCCTGTGCCGCGCTGGCCGAGGGGCTGGCCAGCCTTTCGGCCGAGCGTGTCACCCATGAGCTGCGCCGTCTGCTGGCCGCGCCCGACCCGGCGCCGGCGCTGGCCGCCATGCAGGCCAGCGGCATCCTGTCCCGCATCCTGCCGGGCGCCGATCCGAAGCCGATTGCCCCCTTGGTGCATCTGGAAACCGCCCCGCGCTGGCAAAGGCGGTTGGCGGTGCTGGGCGGCGATACGGGCGCGCTTCGCCTGTCGCGCGCCGAAGCCGCCGAGCTGTCTCATCTGCAGGCCGAGATCGGCTCGACCCTGACCCCCGCGGCGCTGGGCTGGAAGCTTGGCCCCGTGCCGGCCGAGGATGTGATCCTCGCCCGCGCCGCGCTGTTCGAACAGCCCCTGCCGCCCGGTTGGGCCGCCGAGATCGCAAGGGGTGCGGCCGCGCAATGCCCCATTGCCGCCGCCGACCTGATGCCCGCCCTGCAGGGCGCCGCGCTGGGCGAAAGGCTGCGGGCGCTGGAATCCCGCTGGCTGGCCAGCGACTTGACGGCAACGAAGGGCGATCTTCTCTCCTGACATGTCAGCCGTCGATTAGGGGGTGACAATCTGTCGCGGATCGGCTAAGCCGTCCGCACACCAAGAAGGAGAGCAGCATGGATCACGGGACCACCCCTCGCCTCATTTGAGCCGACTGGTCCTGTTCGTGGCGGTCGCTCAGACCTCCGCCGCCTTTCCTTGCTGACACATCTTCGGACTCTCTCCCATGTTTCGTTTCTTCGAAAATCTCGTCGATCCCTATAAGCCCTATGTCGTCACCGATACGCCGCCGAAGGGGCTATGGCCCTTCCTGCGCGATTACGTGCGCGAGTTCCGCGGCGTCTTTGCCGTCACTGCCCTGTTCTCGGTCGGCAATGGCGTGCTGGACGTCGGGCTCTTGTGGTATCTCGGCCAGCTGGTCGACATGATGAACGGCACCACGCCCGCCGCTTTCCTGCAGGCCCACGGGCTGGAGATGGCGCTGGCCGCCTTCGTCATCCTCTTCGTGCGGCCTCTGGTCGCCGGGGGCTCGGTCGCGCTGTTGCACAACACGATCCTGACCAATTTCGGCACGATGATGCGCTGGCGGGCGCATGGCCACGTCCTGCGCCAGCCGGTCGGCTGGTTCGAAAGCGATTTCGCCGGGCGGATCGCCAACCGGATCATGCAGGCGCCGCCTGCCGCCGGGGATGCGGTGTTCCAGGTCTTCGACATGGCGGCCTTCGCCTGCACGACTTTCGTCGGCGCCTGCCTGATGCTGTTCGATGCCGATCCCCGGCTGCTGATCCCCTTGCTGCTCTGGGCCGCGTCCTACTTCGCCCTGATGCGCTGGACGATCCGTCGCGCGGGCCCGGCCTCGACCGCGAGTTCCGAGGCGCGCTCGGCCGTCACGGGCCGGGTGGTCGACAGCTATACCAACATCCATTCGGTGAAGCTGTTCGCCAATCACGGGCAGGAAATGGACTATGCCCGCGAAGCGATCGAGCATTCGCGCCGCGCCTTCCAAAAGGAAATGCGCATCGTCACGGTCATGGACCTGGTGCTGAACACGATCAACGGCGCGATGATCCTGGGCGTCGCGACGCTGGCGCTTTACCTGTGGTTTCATGGCATGGCGACGGTCGGTGTCGTGGCGGCCGCGGTGGCTTTGGTGCTGCGGCTGCATTCGATGACCTTCTGGATCATGTGGGCCTCGACCAACCTGGTGCAGAACCTCGGCACCGTGGCCGAAGGGCTGGAGACCATCGCCCAGCCGATCACCCTGACCGACGTCCCCGCCGCCCCCGACCTGCAGTTCAAGCAGGGCCTGATCGAGTTCAAATCGGTCAGCCACCATTACGGCCGTGGCGCCGGTGGCCTCGACAAGCTGTCGCTGACCATCCGCCCGGGCGAGAAGATCGGCCTTGTCGGCCGGTCGGGCGCGGGCAAGACGACCTTGGTCAAGCTGATCCTGCGGTTCTACGACGCCGAGGGCGGCAAGATCCTGATCGACGGTCAGGATATCTCGACCGTCAGCCAGGAGAGCCTGCGCCGCAACATCGGCATGGTGCAGCAGGAAAGCACACTTCTGCACCGCTCGGTGCGCGAGAACATCCTCTATGCCCGCCCCGATGCCGGGGATGCAGCGATGATCGCGGCGGCGAAAAAGGCCGAGAGCCACGAGTTCATCCTGGACCTCGAAGACCCCAAGGGCCGCAAGGGCTATGACGCCCATGTCGGCGAGCGCGGGGTCAAACTGTCGGGAGGTCAGCGCCAGCGGGTTGCCATTGCCCGGGTGATCCTGAAAGATGCGCCCATCCTGATCATGGACGAGGCGACCTCGGCTTTGGATTCCGAGGCCGAAGCGATGATCCAGAAGGCTCTGTTCGGCGTGATGGAGGGCAAGACGGTGATCGCCATCGCCCACCGGCTGTCGACCATCGCCGCGATGGACCGGATCGTGGTGCTGGACCGCGGCCATATCGTCGAACAGGGCAGCCATGCCGAGCTTTTGGCGCATGGCGGGCTATATGCGCAACTCTGGGCCCGGCAATCCGGCGGGTTCCTGGGAGAGATGGAAGAGGAAGCCTCATGATCGTTCTCGGTCCCCGCATCGCGCCGTTCCGCAAGGCCGAAACGGCGCCGCCGTCGGGGACCGTGGCCTTCTTCGCCTGGGCCGTCAAAGGGGCCTGGGCGGGGATGATCTGGGCGACCTTCTGGTCTTGCCTGGCCGGGTCGCTGGAAGCGATCAGCGCGACGATCCTGGGCGATCTGGTCGATGCCGCCTCGACCGCCCATCCGGCAGAGTTCCTGACCACCCATGGCGCCTTGGTCGCCTGGTTCCTGGGGTTCTATCTTGTGGCGCGGCCGGTCGTGCTGGGGCTGAACACCTATGGCCTCAGCCTCATCATCGAGCCCAACCTCTTCCCCCTGATCCTCTCGCGCCTGCACCGCTGGACCTTGGGCCC
>CAMFIX010000129.1 GCA_945952425.1 uncultured Pseudorhodobacter sp.
GATCTCCTGCGTCCGCCCCGGCGTGTTCGAGGCGCGCGCCAGGTTCTTGCGGTTGGTCAAGGCGTTGATCAGGCTGGATTTTCCGACGTTGGAGCGGCCTGCGAAGCAGACCTCCAGCCGGTCGGGCGGCGGCAGGCCGGCCATGGCGACCACGCCTTTCAGGAACTCCACCGGGCCGGCGAAAAGCAGCCGACCGCGCTCGCGGGCGGCCTCTTCGGGTTCGGGGGCGAGGGGGAAGGTCAGGCTCATGTCAGGCTCCATGCGTCGCCCAAAGCGACTTTGCCACCCTGGACGACCTTGGCGCAAAGACCGAAGTCCTTGTGACCGAAGGCATTTTCCAGCGCGTCCAGGGTTTCGCCCATGACTTCGCCGGTCGAGGGCTCCACGCAGGTGGCGCGGCAGCGGGTGATGCGTTCGGTGATTTCCAGCGTGGCCGCGCCGATCTGCAACCGGCGGCCGATCCAGGAGAACTCCTCCCAAGGCGCCGCGCCCTCCAGCCAGAGGTTGCCGCGGAAACGGTGCGGGGAAAGCTCCATCCCCATCCGGGCCGAAAGATCGGTCAGCGAGGCGAGCGAAAGGATTGAAACCGTTGGATAATCGCTGTCGGTCAGCCCGCCGTCATGACGGACGACGCGCACGGGCTGGGCGCGGTTGGCGGGCACCAGGGGGGTGACCCAGGCGATCAGGCGGGCGGCGTCGGCAGGATCATCGGGGTTGACGGTCAGCGCGCCCAGCGTCGGATGGGTCAGGCGCACGTGGTCGCCCTGCATCGCGGCCTCCATCGCCATCAGCTGCGGCGTCTTCACCCCGCGCAGGAAATTGTTGCAGCTGCTCCACCCGTCCGAGAGCTTCGCGGCCTCATGCGCCACGGCCCAAAGCCGGTCGAAGGGCAGGGTCTTGCCTTCCGAAAGCACAACGGACGCGAGCAACTCGCGTCCGTGGGCCTTGATCGGATGGCGAGTAATCAGCGCCAGCCGGTTCATTTTTTCGCCTTTGCAGGGGGTTTGGCCACCGGCACCGGCGCGGGTTTGCGCCGGAAATTCCCCATGAGATCCGGGCGTTTGCCGTGGCTCCACATGATCAGATACTGCTGGATGAAGGTGATCGTGTTGTTGGTGATCCAGTAAAGCACCAAACCGCTCGCGAAGCGGCCGAGCATGAACATGAAGACCCAAGGCATCCAGGCCATCATCGTCGCCTGGGCTGGATCGGCGGGCGCCGGGTTCAGCTTTTGCTGCAGCCACATCGAGATGCCGAGCAGGATCGGCAAGAGCCCGATGAAGACCGTGTGCAGGATCGAGCCGGTCGCGGGCGCGTCCCAGGGCAAGAGGCCGAAGGCGTTGAAGAGGCTGGAGGTATCGGGCGCCGAAAGGTCGGTGATCCAGCCGACGAAGGAGGATTGCCGCAGCTCGATCGTGACGTAGATCACCTTGTAAAGGCTGAAGAAAATCGGGATCTGGAAGAAGATGGGCAGACAGCCCGCGGCCGGGTTGACCTTCTTCTCCTTGTACAGCGCCATCATGTCCTTTTGCAGCTTCGCCTTGTCGTCGCCCGCGCGCTCTTTCAGCGCCTCCATCTCGGGCTGCAGTTCTTTCATCCGGGCCATCGAGACATAGGATTTGTAGGCGAGCGGCAGGACCAGCAGCTTCAGGATGAAGGTCAGGCCGATGATGGCCAGGCCCATGTTGCCGATCAGGCCGTGCATCTCGTGCAGGACGTAGAAAATCGGCTTGGTCAGGAAGAAGAACCAGCCCCAGTCGATGGAGTCGATGAAGCCGGGGACCGGGTCGGTCGCGGCCTTCTGATAGGCGCGGACCGTCCCCCACTCCTTGGCGCCAGCGAAAAAGCGCATTTCGGTGGTGGTGCTGGCGCCGGGGGCCAGCGAGACGACGGGCTTGCGCACCTCGATCTGGTAGATGTCGCCGTTCGGCGTGTACTTTTCGACCTCGGAGAAGGGTTGGCCTTGTTCCGGGATCAGGATGGTCTGCCAGTAATGGTCGGTGAAGCCGGTCCAGCCGTCGCCCTTCGATTCGCTGACCTGGCCCTTGACGCCTTCGAAATCGGCGAGCTTGGGCAGGTCGGCGTATTTCTGCTCCGACGTCTTGCCATCGAGCCGGCTGACCGGGCCTTCGTGGACGACATAGACGCCTTCGAGTTTGGGCAGGCCGTGACGCGCAATGATTCCATAGGGATAGACCTGCGCCTCGGCCGTGCCTGCATTGGCGACCGTGTCGGCGATGGTGAACATGAAATTGTCATCGACCGAGATGTCGCGGGTGAAAGTCAGGCCCTTGGGATTGGTCCAGGTCAGGGTGACGGGCTTGCCGGGGCTGAGCGTGTCGCCCTTGGACAGCGTCCAGACGGTCTTGGCGCCGGGCACATCGGCCTCGTCGGTCGCGGCACCAGCGCCGAAGCCGAAGACGGCGTAATAGGGTTTTTCGCTGCCCACGGCGGAAAGAAGCGTGACCGGGTCCGATTTCGGATCGACGGTCTGGCGATAGGTCTTCAACAGCAGGTCGTCGATGCGCCCGCCGAGCAGCGAGATCGAGCCGGAGAGTTTCGGCGTGTCGATCTTCAGCCGCGGCGCGGCGGCTTCGGGGGCGGTGGCCAGCGTCGCGGTGGGGCTGGCGGTGCCGGTGGTCGCGGCCGGCGTCGCGGCTGCGGTTTGCGTCGCCGGGGGCAGCGCGTTCAGGTTCGGGTCTTCCTTCGGGAACCAGCTCGGGAAGAGCATCGGTCCGGCGACGAACCAGACGAGGATCACCACGGCCGAGAGGACCGTTGCGAGGAGGAGGTTCTTGTTCTGATCTTCCATGGGACCGCCGCTGTTGCGCTTCGCGTGAATCAGGCGACGTTCAACAGAAGGGCCGGGGGAAGGTCAAGCGAATAAGGGGGCAAGCGGGCTTTGCCGCCGGTCAAGGGCAGATTTTCTGCGAAAATCTTCGACCCTCAGGGCGTGCGGTTGCCGATGCGCGGCATCGTGGTCTGGCGTTGGGCGTGGCGGTGCAGCCATTCGACGGTTTCCTCGAAGGCCATCGGGCGGGCGAGACCATAGCCCTGCACGTGGTTGCAGCCGAGTTGCGCCAGCATCGCATGTTCGCCCTGGGTCTCCACCCCCTCGGCAATCGTCTCCATCTCCAGCCGCTCGGCCATGGAGAGGATCGCCGAGACGATCTTCTGCTGTTCGCGGTCGTCGTCCACGCGGGTGACGAAGCTGCGGTCGATCTTTAGCCGGCGCACGGCGAAGCGGCGGATCGAGGTGATCGAGGCGTGGCCGGTACCGAAATCGTCCAGGTCGACGCCGCAGCCCATCTGGGCGATGGCGGCGATATTGGCGACGATCACGTCGCTGTCGGTTTCGGCGACCACGGTTTCCAGGATTTCGATCGTCAGCCGTTCGGGGGCGAGGTCGAAGCGGTCGAGCTCCCAGCGGAGTTTCGACGCCAAACCGGGGCTGCGCAGTTCGGACCGCGAGAAGTTCACTGCGACGGTCGGCACGCGGAAACCGGATTTGTCCCATTGCGCCAAGGCGTTCAAGGCGTTGAAGACCATGGTTTCGCACAGGCGCGACGACAGGCCGCAATCTTCGATCAGCGGCAGGAACTCCGCCGGCGGGATCAGCCCGCGCGAGGGGTGGTGCCAGCGCGCCAAGGCCTCGAACCCGGAAACCGCGCCGGTGTCGGTGGAAAGCTGCGGCTGGAAATGGGCGCGGATCTGGCCTTCGTCCAGCGCGCTTTCCAGCTCCTCGCGCATGGCGTCGCGGTCGGCGCGGGTGCGGGCCATGTCGGGCGCATAGGCGCGGATCGCGCCCGGCCCGTTGCGGTTGGCGTCATCGGCGGCGATCTGCGCGGCATCCAGCACCGCGGCGCCCGAAGCCTCCGGCGCGCGGTCGGCGAGGCAGAAGCCGACCGAGGTCGTCACATAGACCCTTGCGCCGTTCAGGCTGATCGGCGCGGTCAGCGCCGATTGCAACCGGGCGCTGATCTGCACCGCGGTTTCCAGGTCAAGCCGACGCACCGGGCCCAGGGCGACGGCAAAGCCGCCCCCCTCCAGCCGGGCCACCATGTCGCCCGTCCGCAAGGCCGAGCACAGCCGTTCGGCGCAGCGCGTCAGAACCTCGGTCTGCGCGATGCGGCCATAGCGGTCCACCACATCGGCCATATCGTCGAATTGCAGGACGATGCAGCCCGTCGTCATGCCGGTGATCGGCCCGTCGCGCAGGATCTTGTCCATCGCGCCCACGATCTGCGGCCGCAGTGCCAGCCCGTTCAGCGCATCGGTCAGCACGACCTGGCCCGGTGTCACCTGCCGGAACGCCCCCGCAATCGCCGCGACCAAGGGCGCGCCGAGCGCCACCAGCATCAGCGCCCGCTCCCCCCCCATCCAGAAGGCGCCCAGCGTGATCGCCGGAACGAAGACCATGATTTCCGGCCGCCGCAGAAAGACCGACAGGGCCGTCAGGCGCAGGAACGTCCAATTCGCGGCGCGGCGCCCGATCGCAAAACTCATGACATCCCCCAGTCGGAACAGCAGAACAGTTGCTGAACAATCTAGGGACGATTTGTGAAGGGAGTCTTAAGCTTCGCCGTGCAATTTCGGCGGTTCGCCGGGCGCGGGCGCCATGCCCCGCATCAGCCCGACGAAGTCGAAAATCCCCGGATCGGCCAGATGCGAGGGCCGCACGTTCATCAGGCTGCGGAACATGACCTGCCGCCGCCCGGGGCTGCGCGCCTCCCATTCGTCCAGCAGCTTCTTGACCTGCGCCCGCTGCAATCCCTCCTGGCTGCCGCAGAGGTCGCAGGGAATGATCGGGTAATTCATCGCCTTGGCGAAGCGCTCGCAATCCACCTCGGGCACGAAGGCCAGCGGACGATAGACGAACAAATCCCCATCCTCGTTCACCAGCTTGGGCGGCATGGTGGCCAGCCGCCCGCCGTGGAAGAGGTTCATGAAGAAGGTTTCCAGGATGTCATCTCGGTGATGCCCCAGGACCACCGCCGAACAGCCCTCTTCGCGCGCGATCCGATAGAGCTTCCCCCGCCGCAGCCGCGAGCAGAGGCTGCACATCGTCCCCCCCGGCTTGATCTTCGAGGTCACGACCGAATAGGTATCCTGGTATTCGATCCGGTGCGGCACGCCCATGCGGGTGAGGAACTCGGGCAGCACGCCGGACGGAAACCCCGGCTGGCCCTGGTCGAGGTTGCATGCCAGAAGCTCCACGGGCAGAAGGCCGCGCCATTGCAGCTCGGTCAACACGGCCAGAAGCGTATAGCTGTCCTTGCCGCCGGAGAGGCAGACCAGCCAGCGCGCCCCTTTCTCGATCATCCCATAGGTCTCGATGGCCGAGCGCACCTCGCGCACCAGGCGCTTGCGCAGCTTCTTGAACTCGGTCGTCTGGGGCGCTCCGGCGAAGAGCGGATGGATGTCGCCGAGATCGTCGCCGAGGTCTTCGTTCAGGTCGTCGCGCATGGGGCTATCCGGATGGGGTCGGCGGGTGTCATGCCAGAAAGCGGGGCTCTTGGCCAGAGCGCGGCGCATTTGCGCAGGCCCCAAGGCATCCGGCGGGGCCTTTCCTGCGTAGAAAGCGAAAAGGAGATCGTCATGGGCCGCAAGACCACCGTCAGCCTCAGCCTCGCCACCGTGCTTTCCACCGGCCTCGCGGTGCTCTCCGCCTGCACCGGCCATCCGGGGGTGAACGACCCCGCCCTCTCGACCCGCCAGTTCAAGCTGGAAGAGTTCTTCGACGGCCCGCTCGTCGCCCGCGGCCAGTTCCAGGACCGTTTCGGCACGGTCAGGCGACAGTTCGACGTCAAGATCAACGGCACCTGGGACGGCACGACCCTGACCCTGACCGAGGATTTCACCTACGAGGACGGCTCGACCGAACAGCGGGTCTGGAGCCTGCACAAAACGGGCGCCACGACCTGGGAAGGCACGGCGCCCGGCGTCATCGGCGTGGCCAAGGGCGAGATCCTGGGCGACCGTTTCAACTGGAAATACACGATCGACCTGCCGATCCCCGAGGCGGGAGGCCAGGCCCGCACCATGCGCGTCTCGTTCGACGACTGGATCTGGCTGCAGTCCGACAAACGCGCCTTCAACCGCGCCTATATGATGAAATGGGGCGTGACGCTGGGCGATGTCAGCATCAGCTTCGAGAAGCCTTAGCGTCGTGGTCCGGGTCGGCGCCCGGCACCGGGTCATAGCCATGCCCGCCCCAGGGGTGGCAGCGGCACAGGCGATGGGCGGTCAGCCAGCCGCCCCGCAGCGCGCCATGCCGCTCCAGTGCGTCCAGCGCATAGGCGGAACAGGTGGGCTGGAACCGGCAACCATGGCCGAGGTAAGGCGACAGCAGCAGCCGATAGGCGCGGACGGGCAGCGACAGCGCCCAGGCGCCGGGGGTCACTTGTGCACCCGGGCGATGGCCTCGGCAAGGTCGGACTGCAACAGCGCCCAGTCGCGCACCACCGTGGCGCCGGGCTTGGCGACCAGCACGTAATCCCAACCGGCGCGGGCCACGGGCGCCAGGAACTCCCGCGCGAGCGCCCGCAAGCGCCGCTTGGCGCGGTTGCGGAAGACCGCGTTGCCGATCTTCTTGCTGGCGGTAAAGCCGAACCGCGGGGCGGCCGCATCCCCCCGCGCGCGGGCCTGCAGAAGGAACCCCCCCGTGCCCGCCTTGCGCCCCTGCGCCGCCTTCAGGAAATCGGCCCGATGCCGCAGGGTCTCGGGCGCGGGGCCTTCGCCTGCACCCGGCGTTCCCGCAACCGTTTCGGGCGCGTCGCCGCCGGACCCCGTCCCCGCAGTCGGCAGGGCAGGGGCCAGGCCCAAGGGCGCAGGCGCTTCAGTCGGCAGCTCATATGACAAAACCGCCGCAGGCGGCTCGGTCTCCTGGGGTGTCCCAGCTTCCGAGAGCCTCGGCGGTGTCATCCGAACCTCCTGCGGGCCAAAGCCCTCAAGAATCAGGCCGACAGCTTCTTCCGGCCGCGGGCGCGGCGGGCGTTCAGCACGAGGCGGCCGCCCTTGGTGGCCATGCGGGCGCGGAACCCGTGACGGCGGGCGCGAACCAGGTTCGACGGTTGGAAGGTGCGCTTCATCGCGAGCTCCATCAGACTTTAAGCGTCGCCCCCGAGGATTCGGAGCCGTCGCAACATGAGGCCCGTCCATTAAGGGGCTTGGCCCCCCAAGTCAACGAGGCCAGACCGCCGCAGGCCAGAAATTTCCGACCTTTCCGTCGCCCCCCGTCACTTTTTTGCCGCGACAGGCGCTCCAGCTTCAACCCCGCGTGAACCCGGCTTTCACATAAACGCCGCAAGGTGCATTTAGAGCCACCATCATGACCATCGTAGCCCCGCCCAGCCCCAGCTTCCAGGCCCGCCTTCTGCGGCGGGCGCCCATCCTGCTCATCCTCGCCGCGGCGGTGATCGCCTTGGTCTTCTTCCGCCACTGGCTGAGCTTTTCCCGGCTGGAGGAGCACCGCACCGCCCTTCTCGCCCTGCGCGACCAGCATTACCTGCTGGTCTCCGCCGCCTTCATCGCGATCTATACGGCGGTCGTGGTCATCTCGATCCCCGGCGCGCTGATCCTGACGCTGACCGGGGGCTTCCTCTTCGGCCTCTTCCCCGGCCTCGCCTATAACGTGGTGGCCGCGACCATGGGGGCAATCATCGTCTTTGCGGCGGCGCAGACTGGCTTCGGC
>CAMFIX010000130.1 GCA_945952425.1 uncultured Pseudorhodobacter sp.
GAAGCGGCGGGGGGCGCTGGCCGCGTGCCTCATGCACCGCCCGCAGCTTCTGAGGGTGGACGGGCCGACAGGGGGGGTCGATCCTAAGGCCCGCCGCGAGTTCTGGGACGAGATCCACGCCCGCGCCGCCAAGGGGCTGACCGTGCTGGTCTCGACCCACTACATGGACGAGGCCGAGCGCTGCCACCGCATCAACTACATCGCTTACGGCCGGCTGGTGGCGGCGGGCACCGTGCCGCAGGTCGTGCAGGGGGCGGGGCTGACGACCATGGTCCTGACGGGCGCGCGGCTGAGCGAGGCGGCCGCGGCCCTGCGCCCCCGCGTCGACCAGGTGGCGCCCTTCGGCACCACGCTGCATGTGGTGGGCCGCGACGGCGACGCGC
Source organism: uncultured Pseudorhodobacter sp. (assembly GCA_945952425.1). GTDB lineage: Bacteria > Pseudomonadota > Alphaproteobacteria > Rhodobacterales > Rhodobacteraceae > Stagnihabitans. The sequence continues at coordinate 384 of CAMFIX010000130.1, forward strand.
TCCGCGCCGCGGTGGCCGAGGTGGCGGCGGCGACGGGCTGCCATGCCGAGCCCGCCGAGACCTCGCTGGAAGACGTCTTCATCCAGCTGATGGGCGCGGCAGAGGACAATATGCGATGATCTCTCTCCGCCGCCTTGTCGCCTTGTTGCGCAAAGAGTTTCTGCAGATGCGCCGCGACCGCATCACCTTCGCCATGATGCTGGGCGTGCCCCTGATGCAGCTGGTCCTCTTCGGGTTCGCGATCAACACCGACCCCAAACACCTGCCCGCCGCCCTCGTCGCCCCCGTCGAAGACCGCTTCTCCCGCGCCATGGTCTCGGCTTTGGAGCTGACCGGCTATTACCGCTTCACCACCACGACCGCCTCCGCCGCCGAGGCCGAGGCGATGCTGGCCGAAGGCAGCGTCTCTTTCGTCGTCACCCTGCCCTCCGACTTCGGCCGCCGCATCCTGCGCGGCGACCATCCGGTGATGCTGATCGAGGCCGATGCGACCGACCCCTCCGTCGCCTCGGGCGCGATTTCCACCCTCGGCACCGTGGCCACCGAGGCGCTGACCCGCGAGCTCGGAACCGAGGCGGGGGCCGAGGCCGCAGCCGCTTCCAACCTGCAAGTCATTGTCCACAAACGCTATAACCCCGAGGGCATCACGCAATACAACATCGTGCCGGGCCTGTTGGGGGTGATCCTGCAGCTGACCATGGTGATGATGACCGCCATGGCCCTGACCCGCGAGGTCGAGCGCGGGACGATGGAAAACCTGCTCTCGATGCCCGCCACGCCATTGGAGATCATGCTGGGCAAGGTGCTGCCCTATGTCGGCGTCAGCGCGGTGCAGGTGGCGGTGGTTCTGGGCGCCGCCAAGGCGATGTTCGGCGTGCCCTTCATGGGGGGGATGGGGCTCCTGCTGGCCGGTATCCTCTTGTTCGTCATGGCCCTTTTGCTCTTGGGCTATCTGATCTCCACCGTCGCGCGCACCCAGATGCAGGCAATGCAGCTGACGTTTTTCTTCTTCCTGCCCTCGCTCCTGATCTCGGGCTTCATGTTCCCCTACCGCGGTATGCCCGGCTGGGCGCAGACCCTGGGCGAGCTCTTCCCGCTGACCCATTTCCTGCGCTTCATCCGCGCGGTCATGCTGAAAGGCGCAGGGGTGGAGGCGGTCTCGGGGCCGCTTCTGGCCCTGGCGGCGACGGCCCTGGTCCTGACCGCCGCGGCGCTGATGCGGTTCAGACGGACGCTGGACTAGACGATCCGCGTGCCGTCTTCCTTGTAAAGCGGCCCGGGCGGCAGGCGCTCCAGCAGGTCCAGCACCAGTTCCGACGGCCGACACAGGCGCACGCCTTTCGGGCTGCAGACGAAGGGGCGGTTGACCAGGATCGGATGGGCCAGCATCGCGTCCAGGATCGCGGCGTCGGTGACCCCTGGCGCCAGCAAACCCAAGGCCTCCGCCGGGGATTTCGTCTCGCGCAGGGCCTGGCGCGGGGTCAGGCCAGCCGTGGCGAAGAGGCCGAGAAGCTGCGGCCGCGTCCAGCCTTCGGTCAGGTAGTCGATCACCTCCAGGGGCTCGCCGCTGGCCTGCAAAATCGCCAGCACGTTGCGCGAGGTGCCGCAATCGGGGTTGTGGTGGATGACGATCACACTGTCACCTCGATCGCCTCTTGCGCGCCGACGCCGAAGACGCGCTTGTAACGCGCGATCTCCTCGGCCGGGCCCATCGCCTTGTTGGGGTTGTCCGACAGCTTCACCGTCGGGCGGCCATTGGCAGAAATCGCTTTGCAAACAAGGCTGAAGGGGGAAAGCCCGTTGTCGTCGGACAGGCCCACGAAGTCATTGGTCAACATCGTGCCCCAGCCGAAAGAGACCTTCACCCGGCCCGCAAACCGCGCCTGCAAGGCCTCGATCGCATCGACATCCAAGCCGTCGGAGAAGATAATCAGCTTCTGCCGCGGGTCTTCGCCCTTGGCCTTCCACCAGGCGATGGCCGTCTCGGCCCCCGCCGCCGGATCGCCGCTGTCGATGCGGATGCCGGTCCAGGAGGCCAGCCAATCCGGCGCGCGGTCCAGGAACCCCTTGGTGCCGAACGTGTCGGGCAAGATGATCCGCAGGTTGCCGTCATGCTCTTCCTGCCAGTCGGCCAGCACCTGGTAGGGCGCGCGGGCGAGTTCGGCGTCGGAATTGGCCAGCGCCGAATAGATCATCGGCAGCTCATGCGCATTGGTGCCGATGGCCTCGATGTCGCGGCGCATCGCGATCAGGCAGTTCGAGGTGCCGGTGAATTTCGACCCCAGGCCTTCGATCATCGCCTGCACCGACCAGTCCTGCCACAGGAAGGAATGCCGCCGCCGCGTGCCGAAATCCGCGATCCGCAGCCCGTCAAGTTGCCGCAGCCGCGTGATTTTTTCCCACAGCTTGGTCATGGCGCGGGCGTAAAGCACCTCCAGCTCGAAACGGCCCATCTTCTCCAGCACGGCGCGCGAGCGCAGCTCCATCAGCACGGCGAGCGCGGGGATTTCCCAAAGCATGACCTCGTGCCAGCGGCCCTCGAAGGTCAGCTCGTACTGGCCGTCGCGCTTTTCCAGGTGATAGGGCGGCAGGCGCAGGCCCTCGAACCACTCCATGAAATCGGGGCGGAACATCTGGCGCTTGCCGTAGAAGGTGTTCCCCCGCAGCCAGGTGCTTTCGCCGCGCGAAAGGCTGAGGCTGCGCACATGATCCAGCTGTTCGCGCAGCTCTCCCTCGTCGATCAGATCGGCCAGGCGGATTTTCGTCGAACGGTTCAGAAGCGAGAAGACCACGGTCGCATCCGGCTTGTTGCGGAAAATCGACTGACACATCAAAAGCTTGTAAAAGTCCGTGTCGATCAGCGACCGCACGATCGGGTCGATCTTCCAGCGGTGGTTCCAGACGCGGGTGGCAATATCGACCATGGGTGGGCTCCTTCGGCGGCCACCATGGCACCGGGGCGTGCAGAGGTCAAATCAGCCGGTGTCGCGCAGAGGCGTCGCCGGGCAATGCCGCGCGATGGCCTGCAAGAGGTCCGCCCGGCCGAGCGGCTTGACGAGAAAGCCATCCATCCCGGCGGCAAGACAGGCGGCGCGGTCCTCGCCGAAGGCATTGGCGGTCAGCGCCAGCACCGGCGTATGGCCCAAGGCGCCCTCGCCCTCGGCCCGGCGGATCGCGCCCACCGCCTGCAGCCCATCCATCCGCGGCATCAGCACATCCATCAGCACCAGGTCGGGCTGCGTCTCGTGCCAAAGCCGCACCGCCTCTTCGCCATCCTCGGCCTCGATCAGGGCGGCAACCTGGTCCTTCAGCATCTTGCGCAGGATCATCATGTTGGTGCGGTTGTCCTCGGCCACCAGAACCCGCAAGCCGGGCCGGAGCGCCGTGGTCGCGGCCAGCGGCGCGGCAACAGGAACGTCGCCCGTCGGCGCCATCGCGACGCGCAAGGTGAAGGTCGAGCCATGGCCGATCTCGGAGTTCACCGTGATCCCGCCGCCCATCCGTTCGGCCAGCATGGACGAGATCGTCAGCCCCAGCCCCGTGCCGCCGAACTGTCGGCTGATCCCGTTGTCGGCCTGGGCAAAGCTTTCGAAAATGCGCTGAATCCGGTCGGGCGCGATGCCGATCCCGGTGTCCTGCACCGCGATTTCCAGCATCGCGGGGCCAGGCGGCCGGACTTTCACCACCACCTCGCCGGTCAGGGTGAACTTGACCGCATTGCCCACCAGGTTGACGAGGATCTGCCGCAGCTTGCCCTCGTCGCCCTGCAGCACCGGCTCGCCCTCCATCTCCATCCTGAGGCCGATGGCCTTTTTCGCCGCGACCGGGGCCAGCATGCGCAACACGCCCTCGACCATGGGGCGCAGCGCGAAGGCACGGCTTTCCAGCGCCGCCTTGCCGGATTGCAGCTTCGCGAGGTCGAGAATGTCGTTGATGATCTCCAGCAGCAGCCGGCCCGAATCGAGGATCGTATCGACGTAATCGCGCTGCACGCCGCTGAGCCTGGTCTGCGAGAGCAGCTCTGCCACGCCGATCACCCCGTTCATCGGGGTGCGGATCTCGTGGCTCATATTGGCCAGGAAGCGCGACTTCGACTGCACCGCCTCTTCCGCGGCGGCGCGCGCGCGGGCCAGCTCCGCCTCGCGCGCCTTGGTCTCGGTGATCTCGCGCTCGACCGCGATCCAGTGGGTCAGGCTGCCATCCTCGGCGAAGATCGGCGTGATCGACGTCTCCATCCAGAACTGCCGGCCGGTCTTGCCGCGGTTGAGGATTTCGGCCCGGACATTCTGCTGCTTGCGCCGCGCCTCGACCAGGCGGGTCAGGGTCGCGGGGTCGGTCTCGGTCGCATTCAGAACCTCGCCGGGCAGCATGCCGACGACCTCCGACAGGTGATAGCCGGTGATCCGCGTGAAGGCGTCGTTCACCCATTCGATGCGCCCATCCGGCGCCGACAGAAGGATGCTGTCATTGGCGTAGCGCGCGACCAAGGCCAGCCTTTGACTGTCGCGCGCCGAGCGGGCCAGTGCCTGCTGGGCGATCTCTTGCTCGCGCTGATGGCGCAAGAGCCTGTATTCGGACAACATTCTTTCCTGGTGATTGCGCTCGGCCGTGCGGATGAAAAGGCCCGACAGCAACAAGAGCAGCACGAAACAGGCGCCGAGATAAAGATGGTCGGCGCTGAGCCCGCCCTGATGCGGCAGCATGGCCCAGAGGTTCATCGCAACCCCCGCCGCGACATAGATCGCCAGGCGCAGGTCGGTGATCTGCGGCAGATGCGGGCGCCCGTAACCGGCGTTGACGATGGCCCCGGCGAGGAAAACCACGGCGAAGAAAGGAAATTCCGGCTGGCCCGACCTGCTCCACGCCAGGTCGAGGCTGGCGACCACGGTCAGCGTCTGGGCGAGCGTGCCGAGCGCGATGACGCGCAGGGCCCCGGCGCGCGCGATGCCGCGGGCGCGGTCGGTTTCCGTCCAGGCGATGGCGGTGCGCAGGCCAAGCGCATCCAGCGCCTCCCCCACCAGGCCGAGCATCGCCAGAAGGAAGGCGGTGCGCACATCCTCCAGCAGGCAAAGCACGGCGACGCCGTAGGAAATCAGCCCCAGCCGCAGGGGAAAGGCGCGCAGCCGGTCATGGGCGAAGGTCAGAAGACGGCCCTGCGGGCTCATCCTCTCTTCCAACCGTTTGAGGTCTTGCAAGACCTCGGAATCGCCAGCGTCTTCGGCCATGCCCACCTTCCGTTTCCCCGAAACCTAAGGCGGCGGCGTTAAAGCCAGCTTAACCGAGGCGCACCCCCGCGCCCTGCATCGCCTGCATCTGCCGCCCCAAAGAGCCGCCGAGGTCGATGGCCCGGCAAAGATCGCGCCGCAGCTGCACGTCAAAGCCCAGGGCCCTTGCGTCAAGCGCCGAGAACGCCACGCAAAAATCGGTGGCAAGGCCGGTCATCACCAGCCCCGTCACCCCCCGGTCGCGCAGATATCCGGCAAGGCCCGTGGGCGTCTTGCGGTCGTTCTCGAAAAAGGCGGAATAGCTGTCGATGGCGCGGCGAAAGCCCTTGCGGATCACGATCTGCGCCGGGTCGGTCTGCAGGCCGGGATGGAAAGCCGCGCCCGGCGTGCCCTGGACGCAATGGGTGGGCCAAAGCGTCTGCGGACCGTAAAGCATTGCGATTTCAGAGAAAACCTCCGCCCCAGGATGCTGGGCCGCGAAAGAGGAATGGTCGGCCGGGTGCCAATCCTGCGTCAGGACGACGGTGCCGAAGCCCGCCATCAGCGCATTGATCCCGGGGATGATCGCATCGCCCTCGGCGACGGCCAGCGCGCCGCCGGGGCAAAAGTCGTTCTGCACGTCGATGACGATGAGGGCATCCATAGCGGTCTCCTTTGCCGCCAGACTGGCGCGGCAGGGCGTCGCAGGCAAGAGGCTGGACCTTCGACGCCCCTGCGCTTATCCCCGAGCCATGATCGTCGCCGCGCTTTACCACTTCACCCGCTTTGACGACCCCGCGGCGCTGCGGGGGCCGCTGACGGCGCTTTGCCGCGCGCAGGGGATCGGCGGATCGCTGTTGTTGGCGCGCGAGGGGATCAACGGCACGATTGCGGGCCACCGCGAGGGGATCGACGCGGTCCTGGCCCATATCCGCGGCTTGCCGGGCTGCAGCGGCTTGACCTGGAAGGAAAGTCCGGCCGAGACCATGCCCTTCAGCCGCATGAAGGTGAAGCTGAAGGCCGAGATCGTGACGATGGGCGTGCCCGGCGTCGACCCTCTGGCGCGCACCGGCCACCATGTCGCGCCCAAGGACTGGAACGCCCTGATCTCGGCCCCCGACGTCGCGGTGATCGACACCCGCAACGACTACGAGGTCGAGGTCGGCACCTTCCGCGGCGCCATCGACCCCGGCACGACGAAATTCCGCGACTTCCCGGCCTGGTGGCAGGCCCACAAGGCCGAGTTCGAAGGCAAGCGCATCGCCATGTTCTGCACCGGCGGCATCCGCTGCGAGAAATCGACGAATTACCTGCTGGGCCAAGGGGTTGCAGAGGTCTTCCACCTGCAGGGCGGCATCCTGCAATACCTGGAAGACATCCCCCAGGCCGAAAGCCTCTGGCAGGGCGAATGCTTCGTCTTCGACCATCGGATCGCCGTCACCCACGGCCTCGCTCAGGGCCGCACGGGCATGTGCCGGGCCTGCGGGCGGCCGGTGCCCGAGGGCGCCTCGCACCTCTGCCCGAAAGAATCACAAAACGGAATTTGACGGCGGCGCGTCTTGGCGCGAGTTTGGCGCCCTTCGCAGGAGCCCCCATGACCCGTCCTTCCGTCTTCACCCCGATCCTGATCGCGGGTTGCGCCGTCCTTGTGCTGAACTTCGCGATCCGCGCCAGCTTCGGCGTCTTCCAGATCCCGATCCACGACAGTTTCGGCTGGCCGCGGTCGGATTTCTCGATGGCCATCGCGGTGCAGAACCTGGCCTGGGGGATCGGCCAGCCGATGTTCGGCGCGCTGGCCGAACGGTTCGGCGACCGCCGCGCCATCATCCTGGGCGCGCTGATGTATGCGGCGGGGCTGGTGCTGTCCTCTTTCGCCACCACGCCCGGCGCGATGACCGCGCTGGAGGTGCTGGTGGGCTTCGGCATCGCGGGCACGGGCTTCGGCGTCATCCTGGCCATCGTCGGCCGGACGAGCCACCCCGAGAACCGCTCGCTGGCCTTGGGCCTGTCTCTTATACACATCTCCGAGCCCACGAGACTAGGCATGATC
>CAMFIX010000131.1 GCA_945952425.1 uncultured Pseudorhodobacter sp.
GGTTACCTGGCGCCGCCCGAAGCATGGAAAACGCCGCATTATCCGTGATTCTACCGAATGCGCCCGGCAAGGTCACGAAAAAACATCACACGCCCCACAAAATATGGGGATTGACGCCGATGATTCCGCGCCATTTCGAGCGAGATACCGCCTGTGGGGGTTACCAGTTGTCCTTGAACCATTTGAGCGCCCGCTTCAAAGACCGCGCCGGGTAGCGTTCCGAGGGGATGTCGAAGTCCCACCACTCGTCTTGCGGATGCGCCGCAAAGAGACACAGCCCGACGGTGGAAGCAAAGCTCGCCCCCGTCGCCGCCTGCGGCAGGCCCTGCACGCGCAGGGGCCGCCCCATGCGGACGCGCTGGCCGAGGATACGGCTCGCGAGCCCGTCCAGCCCCGGAATCTGGCTCGCGCCGCCGGTCAGGACGATCTGCTGGCTGGGCAGGCTTTCGAACCCCGCGCCCTCCAGCCGCTCGGCCACCTGCTCCAGGATTTCCTCGACCCGCGGCCGGATGATGCCGATGAGTTCGGTGCGGCTGATCTGGCGGCGGTCCTTCTCCCAATCGCCGCTATCCCCGCCGATCTCGATCATCTCGCGGTCGTCCATGCTGGTGGCATGCACCCCGCCGTGCTTGGTCTTCAGGCGTTCGGCCACCGCGAAAGGCACCTGCAGGCCCTGGGCGATATCGGAGGTCACATGATCGCCGCCCAGACGCACCGAATCCGTAAAGATCATGTGCTTCTTCCAGAAGAAGCTGATGCCGGTCGACCCGCCCCCCATGTCGATACAGGCCGAGCCCAATTCCCGCTCGTCCTCCACCAAGGCCGAAATCCCCGAGACATAGGCGGACGACGCAATCCCCGCCAATTCCAGGTCGCAGCGCTTGATGCAATGAAGCAGGTTCTGCACCACATCGCCATCGACCGACAGAAGATGCATGTCGCAGGCCAGACGGTTGCCGATCTGGTCGCGCGGATCGCCCAAGCCCGAGCGATGGTCCAGAGCGAAGTTCACCGGCTGGGCATGGACGACCGCCCTGCCCTCGCCGATGTCGGGCATGTCGCAGGCGGCCAGCACGCGGCCGACGTCGCTGTCCTTGACCGCGCCGTCTTCCAACTGGATCTCGCCCGCCAGCCCATAGCTGCGGGGTTCCCCGCCACTGAAGCAGGCGATGCAATGATCGACCCGCACATTGGCCATCTTCTGCGCCGCCTGAACGGCGGTGCGGATCGCGCGTTCCGTCTCGTTCATCGCGGAGATCTCGCCAAAGCGCACCCCGCGCGACTTGGTGGTCGCCGCCCCGATCACCCGGAAATTCGACTGCCCCGCCATGGACCCCACGCCATCGCCCTCGGCCTGCTCTTCCAGCCCGTCGAAGCGCAGGATCAGGCAGGCGATCTTGCTGGTTCCCACATCCAGGATCGCCACTACCCCGCGCTGCAGGGCGGCACGGCGCATGTTCCGCATGGCGCGTTGGGCCTGGTAAAGATCGGTCATTGCTGGGGCTCCGGTGTGGCGATGCCTTGCGAGGTCCGCAGGGCTTCGAGGGCATGGGGGGTCAGGCGCAGCACCGGGCGGTCGGGGTTGCGCATGTCGACGGCGGAAAGATCGCGCGAGAGGATGTCTTCGGCATGATCCAGCGTCGCCAGCGCCTGCACGGCCGAAACCGGGTCATGGGCGGGCAGAAGGATGCGCTGGTCGCGGTCCAGGACGATATCCCAACGCCGGTCCGAGATGCGGACAAGGCCGCGGATGCGCTTGCCCCAGGGGGCGGCGGCGAGGATGGCGGCAGCCTCGGGGATCGCCTCTTCGGCGCCCTCGCCCGCCACCAAAGGCAGGTCGGCGCGGTCGTTGCGCTCGGCCAGGCCCGCGATCCGGTGGCCGGTGGCATCCAGCATCATCAGCCCCGCGTCGCTGCGCCAGACCCAGGCGGGGGTGCGCTCGGTGATCTGCAGCTCCAGCACATTGCCGGCACCCAGGCGCACCACGGCGGTCTGCACCGCATCCAGCCGCTCGGCAGCTTGCCGGATCGCGTCGAGGTCGAGGTCCAGCGAGCTTTGCGGCAGCCGCAGCGCCAGCCGCGCGCGGACCGCATCGGCCAGCTCGGGCGAGGCGCCGGTGATCGACAGAAGCTTCACCATGAACATCGGCCGTTCCGCGACCGAATTGCGCATCGCCCCCAGCATCGCCGCCGCATTCTCGCGCCGCACGCTGTCGGCGAGGTAAATGCCCGCCACCAGCACGACCAGGAAGACCGGCAGGCCGATGCGCAAGGCCACGCGGAACAGCGGCGTCAGCCACAGGCGCTGCAGCCGGTAGGTCAGCCGCGAGGGCGCGGGGTCGCGGCGCAAGGGGATGGCGCGGCCTAGCGATTGCACGAGGCATCCTCCACCAGCCAGGCGCAAAGCGCGGGGAAGGAGATACCGACATGCGCCGCCTGCTCGGGCGCCAGCGAGGTCGGCGTCATGCCGGGCTGGGTGTTGGTCTCCAAAAGGATCAGGCCCTGCAGACCGCGGGCCTCGTCCCAGCGGAAATCGGTGCGGGACAGCCCCCGGCAGCCCAAAGCCCGGTGCGCGCGCAACGCATAGTCGCGGCAGGCGGCCTCGATCTCGGCCGGGATGACCGCCGGGATCACATGGGTCGAGCCGCCCGGCGCATATTTCGCATCGTAGTCATACCAGCCCTTGGTCAGGATGTCGGTCACCGCCAAGGCCCGGTCGCCCAGGACCGCCACCGTCAGCTCGCGCCCCGGGGCATAGGTTTCCACCATGACCTCGGCGGGCATCGTCTCGGCCAGACGCGGCGCGTTGGAGCCCGGCTGGACGATATAGACGCCGACCGACGACCCCTCGTTGTTGGGCTTCACCACATAGGGCGGGGCCAGGACATGGCCCGCTTCGACCTCTTCGCGCGTGGCGATCACCGAGACGACCGTGGGCAGCCCCGCCGCCGCATAGGCCGCCTTGGCTGCCGTCTTGTCCATCGCCAGAGCCGAGGCCCGGACGCCGGAATGCGTATAGGGCACGCCCAGCCATTCCAACAGCCCCTGGACGCAGCCATCCTCGCCCCAGCGGCCATGCAAGGCATTGAAAACGCAGAGAGGTTTCAGGTCGGACAAACGCGCGGGCAAATCCCGGCCGGCGTCGATCTCGACGACGTCATACCCCGCCTCCCGCAGCGCCTGGGCGCATTGCGCCCCCGATGACAAGGAAACCTCGCGCTCGGCCGAGGGTCCGCCCATCAATACCGCCACGGGCCCCGCTTTCGCGCTTCCCGCCATTTGCCTGCCTCATCCGGTCTTTGCCGGTTATTCGTGCGCGGGTTCTCCGACCCGCATGATTTCCCACTCTAGCGTGATCCCGCTGCTTTGGAAAACCCTATTTCGGACCTCTTCCCCCAGTTTTTCAAGGTCATCGGCGGAAGCCCCCCCGGCGTTGATCAGGAAGTTGGAATGCATGGTCGACATCTGGGCGCCCCCGATGCGCGCGCCCCGCATCCCCGCTTCGTCGATCAGCTTCCAGGCCTTCAGCTCATGCGTGTCATCCGCCCGCCCCGTCGAGGAGAACCCGGCCGGGTTGCGGAAGGTGCTGCCCGCCGACCGCTCCTTGGTGGGCTGCGAGGCGTCGCGCTTGGCGATCTGATCCTCCATCCGGGCATCGAGCGCGGCAGGCTCGCCCAGGGCGCCGCGAAAGGTGGCGCTGACGATCACATGGCCCTCTGGCAGGGCGGACTGCCGATAGGCCAGCCCCAAAGCCTCCGCCGGGATGGTCACGACCTCGCCGGCCCGGGTCACCGCCCGGATGTCTACCAGGTGATCCTTGACGTAAGAGCCATAGCACCCCGCATTCATCCGGACCGCCCCGCCAATCGAGCCCGGGATGGTGCGCAGGAAGGTCAGGTCCACCCCCGCCTCCGCCGCCTTCCGCGCCACATGCGCATCCAGCGCCGCCGCCCCGGCGATCACCCGGTCGCCCTCCACAGCAATCCCGTTGAACCCCCGCCCCAGCCGGATGACGACGCCCTTCATCCCGCCATCCCGCACGATCAGGTTCGACCCCACCCCCATCGGAAAGACGGGGATGTCGCTTGGCAGCGCTTTCAGGAAATCACAAAGGTCCGCCTCATCCGCCGGCTGAAAGAGCCACTCCGCAGGCCCCCCGACCCTGAGCCAGGTGAGGTCGGACAGGGGGCGATCCGCGGTCAGCGTGCCACGAACGGGGGGGAGTTGGGACATGGGGGGCCTCCGGGTTGCGGAGGTCTTATGGCGGAAAGGGGGAGAGGGGGGAAGGGGTCAGAGGCGGCAACACCCCTGGGCGCGGCACGAGTGTTCGGATGTCAAGACTCTCGGAGTGCCAGCCCCGGCGAGCCAGCCCAGCGTGATATTTCCACCGCCGATTATAGCGGCCTTGAAAAAGCTCGGGTTGTCCGTGCCACGGTAAGAAATGATCTTGCCATAGGTAGCGTCGTTGTAGGCGACGGCGTAGAAGCCTGCGGCTTGGGCCGTTGTGCTATTGTTGTCACTGGTGACAGTTGCTGTAGCGATGTGGCTACCGATGCGGCCCAGCCCGTCAATGTCTTCCTTGCCGCCGTCGGCGATACCTGCGCCATAACCTCGATTGTACGCATCCATTGACAAAATGGCGAGGAACAATTCCTTGGAAATCGACATATTAAGGCCTCACAATATCCCAACGAGTTAAATCATTTGCCAGCCTATTGGTGGCGCTTATGCTGCTGATTTTCGTCCCATCCAACATCCCGCCCCCGATGCCGGCGAGCCAACTCAATAAATTATCCACCTTCCCTTCCGTCACCGGCTCCTCCGTCACCTCCAGCGTCACAGCCTTCAGGCGCACCCCCGGCCCGAAGCTGGCGGCAAGAGCGCCCGGGTCCACTTGGCTCACGCTTTTCGGGTCGGCGATGTTGGCAAAGGTCACCATCAGGGGCAGGCACTCTGATGGCACTGGCACCGCAGGCTGCCCGACCATCTTCGGAATCTCCTTGAGCCAATCGCCCCGGCGCATGTTGCCCGGCTGAGGGGCCCAGGGTCCGGCCCATTGCAACGCCGCCCCCGCGGCGCAGGCGTAGCGTTCCTCCGTGCCGCCCAGCAGGGCAAAGAGGTATTTCCCCGGAGCGACCTCGACCACCGTCGCCTCGCCGGTGTAGCCATAGTCAACTTCGTTGCCGGACATCGCCTGCTTGCCGAAAAGTGCCCGGACCTCGGTCACGGAGGCACCCTCCCGATCGCCAGCTGGGGTCTCCACCACCACAGTCAATTTCTGGCGCCATTCGTGCTCCACCCGACAGCCTGCCAAAGCCGTCAGCGAAAGGAGAAGCGGGAGGACAGTGAGTCGATAGCTCATTCCGTCAAAACGCAGAAAGAGAAATTGCTTTTGGCAATTCGCATGCGCATCTCACCCCAGCCTCCCCCCCGTCACCCGCCGCAGCCCATAGCGCAGCGGCCAGCGCAATATGCTCCCTGCGGCCAGCGCGAAGCATCCGACCGCCAGCACCCCATGTTCCAACCAAAGCCAGGCCCCCAAAGGCGCTCCCACCGCCATCAGCCCATAGGCGGCGCGCCAGTGGTGGTCCCTGGACGGCAGCATCGCGATGGCATTGGCCAGCACGACCCAGAGGCAGGCGAAAGCCACGCTCATGGGAGGCGCCGCGGGTCGAAGGTCGGCAGGCCGAGCGCCTTGCGGCCGAGATGCACCAGGGGTCGGCGGAACATCGACCCGAAGGCGAAGAGGAACAAGCCGCCCCAGACCGGCCCGGCCGCGTGGAACCCCCAGGCGATCAGCACGGGTGCGGCGATCAGCAGGGCCAGCCCCGGCACCATCTGCCGCCGCATCGGCAGCATGGCGGTGACACTCGCCCCCAGCACCCAAAGCGCGCCGCAAAGTATCAGGTGGATCGACATGGCACTCTCCCTTCCCCCGGTTGTGTGGCAGGCCGCCATGGCAGGATTGCGGCGAAAGCTGGGGCGGCCTTGGCCTCTTGCCCGCGACCCTGGCCCCATGCTTTGATGCCCCCCGAACCGGAGGACCGCCATGCCTGCCCACCCCCTGGAACCCGACCTGCGCGCCCTGCTCGACGAGGTCAGCGCGCGGCTTTTCGCCCGCGACCACTCGGTGGTCGATCTTTTTTGGGCGGGCGGGCAGTTCTGGCTTTTCGGCTCGGAGGCGGGGGAGGAGGACATGACGCGCGAGGCCCTGGCCGCCCATATGGCCGAGCTTCTGGCCAAACCCTACCGCGTGCGTTTTGTCTTCGACGCGGTCCATGTGCAGGCCCAAGGCGAGATGGCCTGGGTCCATGCCCCCGCCGTGCTGGAGGTGCACCACCCCGACCGCGTGGCCCGCCTGCCCTATCGCCTGTTTGCGCTGTTCCAGAGGGTGGAGGGCGCGTGGTGCTGGCGGGTCTTCAGCGGGTCGGAACCCGCAGCCGCGCCTTAAAGTTTTCCGGGCAAGGCATTGGCCCAGGCCGAAATGGACCCCGCGCCGAGGCAGACCACCAGATCCCCCGGGCGCGCCTGTTCGCGCACCAGGCGGGCCAGGTCGGCCTCATCCAGAAGCGCGCGGGCATGGCGGTGGCCATGGGCGATCAGCCCGGCCACCAGGTCATCGCGCGAGGCGCCGGGGATCGGCTCTTCGCCCGCCGCATAGACCTCGGCGATGGCGGCCACATCGGCCTCGTTGAAACAGCTGCAGAATTCCTCGAAGAGGTTCGAAAGCCGCGTATAACGGTGCGGCTGGTGGATGGCGATCACGCGGGCGCCCGGCGTATCGGCGACCGCCCGCCGCGCGGCCTTCAAGGTCGCCGCGATCTCGACCGGGTGGTGGCCGTAGTCGTCGATGATCGTGACACCGTTCCACTCGCCCACCTTGGTGAACCGCCGGTTCACGCCCTCGAAGCTTGCCAGCGCCGCCTTGATCTCCTCGCGCTTCATGCCGAGATGCCGCGCCACCGCAATCGCGGCCAAAGAGTTCGAGACATTGTGATCCCCCGGCATCGGCAACATGACGCCCTCGATCTTCGCCCCGCCCTCGCCCTGCAACAGCACGTCATAGACCGGACGCGCGCCCTCGTAGCGCAGGTTCACCGCCCGCACATCGGCCTGGGCGTTGAAGCCGAAGGTCACCACGCGGCGGTCGGTCACGCGGCCCACCAGGGCCTGAACCTCGGGGTGATCGGTGCAACAGACCGCCAGCCCGTAAAACGGCACGTTGGAGACGAAGTCGAAGAACCCTTTCCGCAAGGCATCGAACGTGTGCCAGTGCTCCATATGCTCGGGGTCGATGTTGGTCACGATGGCAATCGTCGCCGGAAGCCGGTTGAAGCTGCCGTCGCTCTCATCCGCCTCGACCACCATCCACTCGCCCGCGCCCGCCCGGGCGTTCGATCCATAGGCATGGATCACCCCGCCGTTGATGACGGTCGGGTCAAACCCGCCCTTGTCCAGCAGGGTCGCCACCATCGTCGTCGTCGTCGTCTTGCCATGGGTGCCCGCGATGGCGACGTTGGATTTCAGGCGCATCAGTTCGGCCAGCATCTCGGCCCGGCGCACCACCGGCAGCTTTTTGCGCCGCGCCTCTTCCACCTCGGCGTTGCCCTTCTCGCCGGCCCCACAGCTCCCCACCC
>CAMFIX010000132.1 GCA_945952425.1 uncultured Pseudorhodobacter sp.
GGGCTGGCAGGAGGTGCGCGACCGTTTCCTCGGGCAGTCGCTGCCGGAAATCGCCCGCCAGCTGCAGGCCGAGACCGGGGTCGCGATCCCGCCCGATTTCGCCGCGACATTCGAGGCGCGGGTCTTGCCGCTGTACCAGGCGGGGCTGCAGCCGGTGCCGGGGGCGCTGGACCTCTTGCAGGCGCTGGGGCCGGTGCCCATGGCCATCGCCACCGGCGGCTCGCGGCGGCGGATGGGCTTTACCCTGGAGATCGCGGGCCTCGCGGGGTTTTTCCCCGGCCGCGGCTTTTCGGCCGAAGAGGTGCCGCGCGGCAAGCCGCATCCCGACCTTTTCCTCCATGCGGCGCGCGCGCTCGGCGTGGCGCCGCAGGATTGCATCGTGGTCGAGGACAGCCCGCATGGCATCCTGGGCGCCGTCCGCGCCGGGATGCGGGCCCTGGGTTTCACCGGCGGCAGCCACCTTGCGGGCCTCGCGCCCGCCCATGCCCGCCGCCTGTCCGAGGCCGGCGCGGCCGAGGTCCATCCGACGCTCGCCGCCGTCCAGGCCCGGCTCCTGGCGCTTTTGTGAGTCTTGCCCGCCACAGTCGCCCCCTATATTTAGTGTCGGGCGCCCCCCGCTCTCCCCATCTTGACCGCTTTGCCCTATGGTAAGGGCAACGACGGGGTGAACCCCCGCGATCGTGTGGCTTTGCGCGGCAACCGGGTTTCGGTTGGGGTGCGGGCCGCGCGAAGACGACTAGAGGCAGGTCACGAATAACAAGGGGAAGGCCATGCGCTGCCCGTTCTGCGGCAACATCGACACGCAAGTGAAGGACTCCCGCCCGGCCGAGGACCATGTGTCCATCCGCCGCCGGCGCTTTTGCCAGGCCTGCGGGGGCCGGTTCACCACCTACGAGAGGGTGCAGCTGCGCGATCTCGTGGTCATCAAATCCTCAGGCAAGCGCGAGGATTTCGACCGGAGCAAGCTGGAGCGGTCCATCCGCATCGCCATGCAGAAGCGCCCGATCGAGCCCGAGCGCATCGACCAGATGATCAGCGGCATCGTCCGGCGGCTGGAGAGCTTGGGCGACACCGACATCCCTTCCAAGCAGATCGGCGAGATCGTGATGGAGAGCCTGGCCCGGATCGACACCGTGGCCTATGTGCGCTTCGCAAGCGTCTACAAGAACTTCCAGGCCGCCGACGACTTCGACCGCTTCGTCAGCGAGCTGCGCCCGGTCGGTCCGTCCGAAGAGTAAGCCGTCCGAAATCATGGCGCCGGGCGGGAGCCCAACCCTCCCGCCCCTCCCAAAGAAACGCAAGCCCGCGCGCCCCGTCGCCCGGCCCAAACCGCGCCGCTGCGCCTCTTGCTCCTTTCATACTGGCTCAAATATCCCACGGGTGGGTCCGGGAGGGTGTGAAACCCTCCCGGGGCATCCGCAAAAACCGCTGCCTCAGTGCCGTCCCGTCAGCCAGTTCCCGAAGGCTGCGAATTTCGAGGGCGCGATCCCCAGCCGGTCTTCCCGGCCATCTGCAATGCGCAACAGGTTGTACATCAGATGGATGCCCAGCCAGCGGAAGGGCTCGGGTTCCCATTTGCGGACCTTGCGGTTGACCCAAGGCAGCCGCGTGATCTCGGTGTCGCGCCCCAGCGCCAGGTCGGCCAGCGTCCGCCCCGCGAGGTTCGCGGTCGACACCCCCACCCCGACATAGCCGCCCGCCCAGCCGAGCCCGGTGTCGCGGTCCAGCCCCACGGTCGCGCACCAGTCGCGCGGCACGCCGATGACGCCGCACCAGGCATGTTCGATCCCATAGGGCGCGGCCTCGGGGAAATGGCGGTGCAGCACCTCGGTCAGGCGGCGGATCGTCTCGGCATCGGGTTCGCCGTTTCGGTCCATCTTCGAGCCGAACTTGTAGGGCACCCCCCGCGCGCCCACGGTGATCCGGCCCTCGCGCGTGCGCTGGCAATAGCAATAGGCATTGGCCGCATCCTCGACCAGCTCGCAATTCTCCCAGCCGATCTTGGCCCAAACCTCCGGCGGCAGGACCGGCGTCGCGATCTGGGCGGAGTTCAGCGGAATCCAGTCGCGCTCGTATCCCGGGAAGCCCGGGGTGAAGCCTTCCGTGCAGCGCAGGATGATCGGCGCCGTCACGCGGCCCTTCGTCGTCTCCACCGCGCCCTTGGCATAAGAGGTCACGGCCGTGTCCTCGTAGATGACCGCCCCCGCCCGCTCCACCGCCTCGGCCAGGCCGCGCACGAGTTTCGCCGGCTGCACCCGCGCCACGCCGGAAATCGCCATGCCGCCCAGAACCCCGGGGATCGAGATGCGCTGCGCCACCTGTTCGGCCGTCAATTCCCGCGTGCGATGCGCCTGGCCCCATTTGGCCTGATGCGCCAGGCTGGATTTCAGCCGCGCCGCTTGCGCCTTGTTCTGTGCGAACAGCAGCACCTCGGTGCGCAGGATATCGGCGTCGATGCCCTGATCGGCGCAGGTCGCGATGATCTCGTCGACCGTGCCCTCCAGGGCCTGGGCCATGTCCAGCACGGCATCGCGCCCATGGGTCGCGGCATAGCGGTCATGGTCCCAGGCTAGCGTGCCCATGCACCAGCCGCCGTTCCGCCCCGAGGCGCCGAAGCCCGCAAACTCCCGCTCCAGCACCACGACCTTCAACCCCGGCGCCTCGCGCTTCAGATACCAGGCCGCCCAGAGCCCGGTGAAGCCCGCCCCGATGATCGCCACATCCGCCGCGATATCGCCGGGCAGGGCGGGACGGCGGGTTTGCGGCAGGCCGATATCGGCATACCAGAAGGAGACATCTCCGATCTTCATCCTAATCCTCTCGTTGCAAGCGGCCGTCCAGCGCGGCCACGGCGGCGCGCGCGGTCAGCAGGGCGCCCTCGAACCAGCCCTGTTCGGGGCTGAGAAGGTCGGAGCCTGCGAAGGCCAGGCGGCCCAGGGGGCCCCAGGGGTCGTAATCGGCAAAGCTGTCGAGCGCGGGCGAAACCCAGGTGCCGCGGGCGAAAGGGTCGGTGGCCCAGGCGTGCCAGTCGAACCCCGTGACCTCGGCGCCCGGAAAGGCGGCCTCGACCAGGCGCGCGACGGCTGCCGCATCGGGCACCCCGGTTTCGGCCTGCAGCCCGAAGGCCACCAGCAGCGTGCTGCCATCGGCCAAAAGGTGATCGGCCCAGAGCCAGCGGAACCCCGCCGTCTCGCCGGTGGCCAGATGGCCGGGCCGCGGCCCCCGCGCCCGGATCAACAGCTTGATCGCATCCCCGAGATGCCCGCCCTGCCGCAGCCGCTCTTGCGCGGGGCGCAAGGGGGGTGCGAAACGGACCTGGTTCAGCGCGTTGACGGGCAGGGCGACCAGCGCCGTCCGGCCCTGCAGCCTGCGCCCCGAGGCGAGGGTGACCTGCACGTGATCGCCCAGATCCTCCACCCGCTCGACGCCGTCGCCCATCAGGACCGGGGCGCCGCTGGCCTCGGCCGCCGCCCGCGCCAGGCCCGAGACGCCGCCCGTCACGGTAAAGGCCAGCTCGTCGATCTTGACGCCGAAGCCCTTGGCGAGTTTCGGGGTCAAAAGCTCTGCGACGCCGACGCGGGTCGGATCGGCGGAGCCCGAGATGCTCCACCAGGCCAGGATTTCGCGGCGGACCGAGGCGGGCAGGGCGCGTTTGTCGAACCAGGCCTGCAGGGTCAGGCCGGCAACGTCGTCGGGCTGGGCCGCGGCTTCGGCGAAGACCTGCGCCAGGGCGGCCTCATGCGCGGCCATGTCCTCGGCGGGGGCGGCCTGAAAGCGGCCGTCGCGAAAGTGGCTGTGGGCGATGACCTCGGCCCGGGGCGTCAGGCCAAGCCCGAGCCGCGCGCAAAGCGCCTGCATCTCGGCATGGTCGCGCCGCAGCCAGCCGCCGCCGTATTCCACGATCTCGCCGTCCCAGTCGCGCGAATGCGCCCGCCCGCCCAGCCGCGACCGCGCCTCGACGATCGTCGCGCTGCGGCCGAGATCGGCCAGCCAGAGGGCGGCCGAAGCCCCCGCCAGCCCGCCGCCGAGAATGAGCGTGTCCATCATGGCGCGAGGCTAGGTCGCCTTGGTCGGCTTGTCCATGGCCTCGCGCCCGAGCCAGGCGCGGAACGAGGCCAGCGGCGCACGGGGCGGGCGCGCCTCGGGCCAGACGAGGTAATAGCTGCCGGCCGCCGGGACCGGGCCGCCGTGCAGCGGATGCAAGCGGCCCGCGGCAAGGTCGTCCTCGATCAGGAACAGCGGCAAGAGCGCGGCGCCCAGGCCATGGATCGCGGCTTGGCTCATCGTGGCGAACTGGTCGAACAACATCGCGGGCGGGCGCTGGCCCGGCAGGCCGTGCTGCGCGAACCAGCGGCCCCAGTCGCCCGTCCGGCTTTCCAGCTGCAAAAGCGGCAGGCGCAGCACCTCGGCCGGGCTTGCGGCCTGGAACCCCGGGGCGGCAACGGCGAGGATCTCTTCGTCCAGCAGTTTCATATAGGCCGCGCCGGGCCAGTCCTGGCGGCCGTAATGGATCGCGGCATCGAAGCCTTGCGTTGCGAAATCGAAGGGCTTCAGCCGGGTGGACAGGTTCACCGTCACCTCCGGATGCGCCTTGGCAAACCCCGCGAGCCGCGGCGCCAGCCAGCGCATCCCGAAAGCGGGCAGGATCGCGAGGCTCAGCGTTCCGCCCTCGGGGTTGGCCCGCAGCCGCAGCGAGGCTTGGGCCAGCCGGTGCAGCACCTCCCGCGCCTCGGCCACGAAATCCTGCGCCGCGGGCGTCAACACCAGCCGCCCCCGGTCGCGCGCGGCCAGGCTCACGCCCAGCTGCGCCTCCAGGCTTGCCAGCTGGTGGCTGATCGCCGATTGCGTCAGGCCGAGCTCTTCGCCCGCGGCCGAGGCCGTGCCGAGCCGCTCCAGTGCCTCCAGCGCCAGAAGCGAGGGGATCGAGGGCAGATAGCGGCGGGCGAGCATGAGCTTTCCTCATGGGGTCAACAGAAGGTTTCGTTGGCAGGATGGGGGAAAACATGGCAAAAGTCACTATGACCATGAGGTGACCCGATGACCAAACCCACGCTGAAGCCCAAGGATGCCCCCGATCTCGGCCGGTTCGACTGGACCGACCCGTTGCGGCTGAACGACCAGCTGACCGAGGAAGAGCGGATGCTGCGCGATGCCGCCCAGGCCTATGCGCAAGACAAGCTGCAGCCGCGCGTCATCAAGGCCTATGCCGAGGAAGCGACCGATCCCGCGATCTTTGCCGAAATGGGCGAGATGGGGCTTTTGGGCGTCACGATCCCCGAGGCCTATGGCGGGCTCGGCGCCTCGTATGTCTCTTACGGGCTGGTGGCGCGCGAGGTCGAACGGGTCGATTCGGGCTATCGCTCGATGATGTCGGTGCAGTCCAGCTTGGTGATGTATCCGATCTATGCCTATGGCACCGAGGAGCAGCGCCAGAAATACCTGCCCAAGCTCGCCTCGGGCCAGTGGATCGGCTGCTTCGGCCTGACCGAGCCCGATGCCGGATCGGACCCTGCGGGCATGAAGACCGTGGCGAAGAAGACGGCGGGCGGTTACGTGCTGTCGGGCGCCAAGATGTGGATTTCGAACGCCCCCATCGCGGATGTCTTCGTCGTCTGGGCCAAGTCCGAGGCGCATGGCGGCAAGATCAAGGGCTTCGTGCTGGAAAAGGGCATGAAGGGCCTGTCGGCGCCGAAGATCGCGGGCAAGCTGTCCTTGCGCGCCTCGATCACCGGCGAGATCGTGCTCGACAATGTCGAGGTCGGCGAAGACGCTTTGCTGCCCCATGTCGAGGGGCTGAAGGGTCCCTTCGGCTGTCTGAACCGGGCGCGCTACGGCATCGCCTGGGGGGTGATGGGGGCGGCGGAGTTCTGCATGACCGCCGCGCGGAATTACGGGCTGGACCGCAAGCAGTTCGGCAAGCCCATCGCGGGGACGCAGCTTTACCAGCTGAAACTGGCCAATATGATGACCGAGATCAGCCTTGGCCTGCAGGCCTGTCTGCAATTGGGCCGCCTGTTGGACAAGGCCGAGGCCGCGCCCGAGATGATCTCGATCATCAAGCGCAACAACTGCGGCAAGGCTTTGGAGGCCGCGCGGCACGCCCGCGACATGCACGGCGGCAACGGCATTTCGCAGGATTTCCAGGTCATGCGCCACATGGTCAACCTGGAAACCGTCAACACCTATGAGGGCACGCATGACATCCATGCTCTGATCCTCGGCCGGGCGATCACCGGGGTTCAGGCGTTTTTCTGACCCGCCCCGGCGGCGACGACAGGGGGGCCTTGCCGGTGGGCAAGGCCCTTTTTCGTCCAAGCGCCGAGATTCCTGTCGGATTCCGGCGCCTTGGTCGCAGGCCAAGGTTGTCGAACCCTTTCCAAGTCGTTAATCTTGATCGGCGGTGGGCCTTGGCCCGCCTGATTTAAAGCCCTTGGAGATTGCCGATGACCGCCGCGCGACGCAGCCCCCTGAGGACGATCATGATGGGCGGCGCCCTGGTTCTGGCGGCGCCGGGGGCCTTTGCCCAGGCGGTCGAACAGCACCCGGCGCCGATCCTGCATGGGCCTGCGACGACGCGGCTGGATGCGGGGACGCTGTTGCGCGGCTCGACCGATGCGACGCCCTTCGGGGTGAATCTCTTGGGGCTGATGGTGGTCGATGGGCATGAAAACGCCGCCGCCCGCGCCAAGACCGGGGCAGGAATCGACACATCGCAAGCCGGGGCCACCGCGCAGCGCGGCGATTTCGCGCCGGTGCTGCGCCCCTTCCTGGGGCAGCCTCTGTCCTACAAGCTGATCTCGGAGATCGAGGCCGCGATCACCGCCTATTACCGCGACCATGGCCGCTCGCTGGTGCTGGTCTCGGTCCCGCCGCAAGAGATCACCTCGGGCGTCCTGCAGGTCAATATCAACACCTTCCGGCTGGAAGCGCCCCCCGCTCTGGCGGGCGATGCCACCGACAATGCCTATGTCCAGCGCCAGATCCGCCTGAAGCCGGGCCAGGAAGTCGACACCGCGCGCCTCATGGATGACGTGACCTGGCTGAACCTGAACCCGTTCCGCAAGGTCGCCGTGGCCTTCGAGCCCGGCAAGACCGCCGACGGCACCAAGCTGACGCTGCAGGTGCAGTCCAAGCGGCCCTGGTCGGGCTATGCGGGGATTTCGAACTCGGGCACCAAGGACACCGGCGTGGCGCGGGTCTTCGGCGGGTTCAACATCTCGGCCTTGCCCTGGCAGGATCAGCAGCTGTCCTACCAGATGAACGCCTCGCCGAGCCTGGGCGGTATCTGGGACACCGAAGGCACCAAGGGCTATGTCAGCCATGCCTTCAGCTATTTCGTGCCGGTGACGACGGCAGGGGGCTTTCGCTACAAGGCCACGCTGGGTCTGACCCATGTCTCCAGCTTCTCGGTGCCGGATGCGTTCTTTTCCACCGGCACGACGACCGAGGGCCAGACCTTCGAGCTGGCCTTCCCCCTGGCGCGGCGCACCGGCACCTGGTCGCTGGTGCCCGAGCTTTACCTCGGGCTGGAACATGACAGCTATTCCCGCAGGCAGTATTTCGGCGGCACGATCTTCGACACCGAATCCACCGGCATCCGGCATGTGCAGCTGGGCCTGCGC
>CAMFIX010000133.1 GCA_945952425.1 uncultured Pseudorhodobacter sp.
CCGCTGGACCTTGGGCCATTCGGTCACCTTCTTCGACAACGACTTCGCGGGCCGCATCGCGCAAAAGCAGATGCAGACGGCAAGGGCGGCGACGGATGTGGTTTCGGGCTCCATCGAAACCATCGCCTTTTCGCTGGCCTCGGTCGTGGGCTCGGTCGCCTTGATGCTGGCCATCAACGGGGCGGTTTCGGTCGCGCTGATGGTCTGGGTCGTGGCCTATATCCTGTTCATCCGGCACTTCCTGCGCCGGGTGCGGGGCGCTTCGATGATGCGCGCCTCGGCGCGGGCGCATGTGACCGGGCAGATCGTCGATACGGTCACCAATATGAAGACCGTGAAGCTCTTTGCCCATGCCGAACACGAAGACCGCGTGGCCCTGGACGCGATGGGGAGCTTTCGCGACAGCGCCTTGAAATACGGGGCGATTTCGTCATGGTTCCGCTTCAACCTGATGGCCTTGGCGGGGGTGCTGCCGGTTCTGCTGGTCGGCATGACGATCTGGCTGTGGATGCAGGGCGGGGCGACGGCGGGCGACATCGCGGCGGCGGGGGCGATCTCGTTCCGGCTTTCCCAGATGACCGGCTGGGTTTCGTTCAGCTTGATGACGATCTTTGGCAACCTGGGCGAGGTCGAGGACGGCATCCGCACCCTGACGCCGCCGCATTCGCTGGTCGATGCGCCCGGCGCGGTGGATATGCCCCGCGTGAAGGGCGAGATCGTGATGGATCACGTCTCCTTCGCCTATGGCCGCCGCAAGGGGGGCCTGCAAGAGGTCAGCTTGCGCATCGCGCCGGGCGAGAAGATCGGCATCGTCGGGGCCTCGGGCGCCGGGAAATCGACCTTGGTCAACCTGCTGCTGCGGCTTTACGACACCGAAAAAGGCGCGGTGCGGATCGACGGCCAGGATGTGCGCGGTGTGACGCAGGAAAGCCTGCGCCGCCAGATCGGCATGGTCACGCAGGAAACCGCGATGTTCAACCGTTCGGCCCGCGAGAACATCCTTTACGGCCGCCCCGATGCGACCGAGGCAGAGCTTTACGCCGCGGCCCAACAGGCCGAGGCGCATGAGTTCATCCTGGGCCTGCGCGATCACCAGGGCCGCACCGGCTATGAGGCCTACCTGGGCGAGCGGGGGGTAAAACTCTCGGGCGGGCAGCGCCAGCGGATCGCTTTGGCCCGCGCCTTCCTGAAGGACGCGCCGATCCTGGTGCTGGACGAGGCGACCTCGGCGCTGGACTCGGAGGTCGAGGCCTCGATCCAGGCCGCTCTGCACCGGGTGATGGAGGGCAAGACCGTGCTGGCCATCGCGCACCGGCTTTCCACCATCGCCGAGATGGACCGGATCATCGTGCTGGAGCAGGGCCGCGTCGTCGAACAGGGCTCTCACGCCGCGCTTCTGGCGCAGGGGGGGCTTTACGCGCGGTATTGGAACAGGCAAAGCGGCGGTTTCATCGGGACCGACGAGAAGGAAGCCGCGGAGTGAGACTGACCATCGCAAGGCTGGGCCATCGTGGCGACGGCATCGGTGCCGGAGATTCTGGCGGCATTTATGCCCCCGGAACCCTGCCGGGCGAAGAGGTCGAGGGCGAGCTGCAAGGCGACACTTTGACCGGCATCCGCATCGTCACCCCCTCGGCCGCGCGGGTGAAGCCGCCCTGCGCCCATGCGCGGTCTTGCGGCGGCTGCCTGATGCAGCATGCCAGCGATGCGACGGTGGCCGAGTGGAAGACCGCCATCGTGAAAGGCGCCCTGGACGGCCAGGGGATCGCGACCGAGATCCGCCCCATCGTCACCTCCGCCGCGCGAAGCCGCCGGCGGGCGACCCTCGCCGCGCGGCGCACCAAGGGCGGCGTGCTGATGGGGTTCCACTTGCGCGCCTCTGACACGATCGCCCCGGTGCCGAACTGCCAGCTGCTGCACCCCGAGCTGATCGCGACCTTCCCGGCGCTGGAGGCTTTGGTGAAGATCGGCGGCTCGCGCACCGCCGAGATGTCGCTGGCGGTGACCCGGACGCTCACCGGCGCCGATGTTGTGGTCAGCGGCGCCAAGGAGGCCGATGCGGCCCTGCAACTGGACCTCGCCCGCCTGGTCGAGGCGCATGGCCTCGCCCGGCTGACCTGGAACGGCGAGGCGGTGGCACAGCGCACGCCGCCCCTGGTGAAGATCGGCGCGGCGCGGGTTCCTCTGCCCCCCGCCGCCTTCCTGCAGGCGACCGAAGAGGGCGAGGCGGCCTTGCTCGCCGCCGTCCGCGAGGCGGTCGGTCCGGCCCGCAAGATCACCGACCTGTTCTCCGGCCTCGGCACCTTTTCCCTTCCCCTCGCCCAGCAGGCCGAGGTTCATGCGGTGGAGGGCGACGCCAAGCTTCTGACCGCTTTGGACAAGGGTTTCCGTATGGCGGAAGGGCTGAAGAAGGTCACCACCGAGACCCGCGACCTCTTCCGCCGCCCGCTGGAGCCCGACGAGTTCAAGGGCGTCGAGGCCGTCGTCATCGACCCGCCCCGCGCCGGGGCCGAGGCGCAAAGCCTGACGCTGGCCGGGTCCAAGGTGCCGGTCATCGCCGCAGTCTCCTGCAACCCGATCACCTTTGCCCGCGATGCCCGCATCCTGGCCGAGGGCGGTTACAAGCTGCAATGGGTGCGCCCCATCGACCAGTTCCGCTGGTCCAACCATGTCGAGCTCGCCGCGCTTTTCACGCTTTGACCCCCGGCCGGATCGCGCGCCCCGCCGCGTTCACGCTTTAGCGAGTCCGATCTTGTCGCTTGGCAAGCCGCCCCGCTTCGCGTTAGAGGCTGGAAAAACCGCGAGCAGGCAAGGGACAGTCATGGCCGCTTTTCTCCGGGTGATCCTCGTCACCCTGTCGTTTTTGGGCCTTTCGGGCTGTTTCTCCTTCTCCTCCGGCCCGGCGCCCTATACCGGCCCGGCGATCACCCTGGTCGAAATCCACAAGGCCGACCGCAAGATGTTCCTGATCGCCGGCGACAAGGTGGTGAAGACCTACAACATCCAGCTGGGCGGCAATCCGGTCGGGCCGAAGCAGTTCGAAGGCGACGGCAAGACGCCCGAGGGCAGCTATTACATCACCCACCGCAACCCGCGCTCGGCCTATCACCTGTCCTTGGGGATTTCCTATCCCAATGCCGCGCAGGTGGCCTATGCCAAGGCGCAGGGCAAGCAGCCGGGCGGGGACATCTTCGTGCATGGCCAGCCGAACCGGCGGTCTTCCGGCGGGGGCGACTGGACGGCGGGCTGCATCGCCGTCACCAACCGCGAGATCGAAGAGATCTACCGCATGGTGAACCCCGGAACGCCGATCAACATCTTCCCGTGACAGCAAAAGGCCCCGAGCAGCGCTCGGGGCCTTTTCGATTTAGACCGCCTGGCCGAAGAGCGCCGTCCACCACAGCTTGCCCGAGGTCTCCTGGAACCAGGCGAAACCGAAATCGGTGGCCCGCGGGTCCAGCAGCAGGGCGCGGGTGTCGGATTGGCCGGACCAGTCGCCCAGGGTCTCCAGCTCGGTCTGATAGGTCTCCGAGATCAGCTCGCCCAGAAGCTTGCCCGCATAGCCCACGCGCTGCACCCGCACCAGGGGCGACGACCCGTCCGAGCCGAAATGCCAGGGCCGGTTCTGCACCGCCATGTCGCGCGAATGGGCGGCGCAGGCGGCGATCAGCTGGGCGTTGAAGGCCACCGGCCCCGCCCCCTTGGTCTGGCGCAGCGAGTTCACCCCGTCGAGCATGCGATAGGAAATCGCCCCCTCGTCACCGGGCTTGATCGGGTAGACCTTGGGCAAGGGCTTGCCATCGGCGCCCAGGGGCACGGGGGCAGGGGCCGGCGCACAGGCGGCCAATGCCGCGGCGGCGCCAAGGAAAAGGGCAGAGCGTCGTTCCATCTTTCACCTGTATCGCGCCCTTTCCGGGCCTTCGCTGGGCTTTCTCCTAGCTCAAATCTCCGCGATGGAAAACCCTTGGCGGGAAAGCCCGGCTTGACTTCGCTGTGAATTGAAGATTGCCGCGCCAGGATGTATGTCGGGCGCATCGAGAAGCAGAAAAATCCGTCAAGGAGTTCCAGCCATGTGTGACGACACGCCCCGCGTCCCCGGGCGCCGCCTTTTCCTTGGGGCAGCCGCGGCCGGCCTGGCCGGTGCCGCTTTCCCCGCGCGGGCCGAGGATTTCGCCAATTCCACCGAATTCGAACAGGCCGCCACGCCGAACACGCGGGCGAATATCTCCAGCTTCGTGCTGCGCGACTGGCGGGATTTCTTCGACAACACCAAGGGCGGCGCGATCCTGTGCGACATCACCTCGCGCGCGCTGCATTACTGGAGCGAGGACCAGTCGGTCTATCGGCTTTACCCGACCTCGGTGCCGCTGACCGACGAGCTGACCAAGCGCGGCAAGGCGACCATCGTGCGCAAGGCGGAAAACCCGCCGTGGCGCGCCACCCCGGGCGAGCTGGCGCGCAACCCCGATTGGCCCAAGGTCGTGCCGGGCGGGTCGCCCGAAAACCCGATGGGCGTGCGGGCGATGTATCTGTCCTGGCCGACCTATGCGATCCATGGCACGCATGACACCCGCAAGATCGGGCGGCGGTCGTCGAACGGCTGCATCGGGCTTTACAACGAACATATCATCGAGCTTTACGGCATGGCGGGCATCGGGACGCAGGTCGTCCTGCTGTAACCCGCCCCCCGGATTAGCGCCTGCCGCCGGCCCGTCGATGCGGGCGGGCGGCTTGGCCATCGGGGACGATATGGCCCAGAATCTGCCCTAGTGTTGCCAAATTGACGATTCTGCAGCGGAGATGGGCAAAAAACCGGGGCAACCTGTTGCAAAGCTTTGTGCGCTCTGCTTTGACGTCTTCATGAGGAACATCTTGGGTGCGTCCGCCGCCTCTGCGACACCCGGCCGGGCGCTGAAACTGGAGTTAACTATGAAGAAGATCGCTCTCGCTGCCGCCCTTTCCCTGGCTGCTTCCACCGCTTTCGCCGGTGGCGCCAAGGAAGTCACCATGCCGACCCCGGAAGTCGTGGCGAAGACCACCTCGTCGTCGGCTGGCGGCCTGGTCGTTCCGCTGCTGCTCCTGCTCGTGCTGGCTGCCGCCGCTTCGAACTGAGCTTCGGTTCTTGAATTTGGAAAGACGGCGGGCTGCCCGCCGTCTTTTCTATTTTTGCCCACCGGCAATATGGCAACACTCTGGCAACACAGGGCTGATTCCTGCCACATTGCGCCCGAGTCCGGTTGCAAATCCCCGCCCGAAATGCTTTTATCCGGGCCACGAGCAACAATTCTGTCGCGCCCCCCCTGGCACGGGGATCGGACAAGCGGCCGGATATACAAACGGAGATACCCATGAAGAAAATCGCTCTCGCCGCCGCCCTGACCCTGGCCGCCTCGACCGCTTTCGCCGGTGGCATGAACCAGCCGGTCGTCGAGCCCGCTCCGGTCGTGGCCCAGACCACCCAAACCTCTTCCTCGAACGGCGGCCTCGTCGTTCCGCTGCTGCTGCTCCTGGTCGTCGCTGCGGCCGTTGCCAGCAACTGAGATCGGGCAGCCCGGTTTGCGAGGGGCGGCACCTAGGTGCCGTCCTTTTGCATTTGGCCCCCTCTGAAAGGCCGGCCGGTTACAGCCACCCCCCCAGATTTTGACGGATGATCTGCGCCAGGGCCGAGATATGGTCGGGCTCGTCGTTCAGGCAGGGGATATAGGTAAAGCTCTCGCCGCCGGCATGGTGGAAGGCCTCGGCAATCTCGCCCTGGATTTCCTCCAGCGTCTCGATGCAATCGGCCGAAAAGGCCGGCGCCATCACCGCGATCCGCTTCTTCCCCGCCTTGGCCAGCGCCGCCACATGCTGCACCGTATAGGGCCGCAGCCACTCTTCCCGCCCGAAGACCGACTGGAAGCTGACGTCGATGGCGCCCTTCTCCCAGCCCAAAGCCTCGCGCAAAAGCCGCGTCGTCTTCATGCATTGGCAGTGATAGGGGTCGCCCTCCATCAGATAGCGCTGCGGCATGCCGTGATAGCTGGTCACCAAAACGTCGGGCACATGGTCCAGCCCCGCATAGGCGCGGCGGACCGAATCAGCCAAGGCGGCGATATAGGCGGGATGGTCGAAATACTCCGCCACCGTGCGCACGGCGGGCTGGCGCTTTTCCTTCGCCAGCGCGGCGAAGAAAGCGTCGTTGGCCGTGGCCGAGGTCGCCCCGGCGTAATGCGGATACAGCGGAAAGAAGACGATCTTCTCGCAGCCCGCCTCGACCATGGCGCGCACCTTGGATTCGGTCGAGGGATTGCCATAGCGCATGCAGAAATCGACCATGACCTCGGGCAGCGCCGCCGCCAGAGCCGCCGTCTGCGCCTTGGTGATCGTCATCAAGGGGCTTTCGTTTTTCTCGTGGTTCCAGATCGACTTGTAATTCGCCCCCGACTTCTGCGGCCGCACCGACAGGATGATCCCCTGCAGGATCGGCTGCCATTTCCAGCGTGGCAGGTCGATGACGCGGCGGTCCGAGAGGAATTCGTTCAGATAGCGCCGCATCGACCAGTAGTCATAGGCGTCGGGCGTGCCGAGATTGGCGATCAGCACGCCGATCCGGGCGGGTTTCACCGGGGGATGGTCGGCGGGGGCATGGGCGAGGCGGTTCATCGGGGCTCCTTTGCCGACCAGATAGGCTGGCGGGGGGAAGGGTCAAAGCTTCGGCAGTTTTTTCTCGACCGCGGCCAGGGCATCGGCCAGCCGGGCCTGGGCCGAGCCGGGTTTCAGCGGCTTTTGCTGGCTTTCATGCGGGGCCCAGGCGGTCAGGGTCAGGATTTCGAAAGTGGCGGGGATCTTGTCGCCCTCGCGGTGGGCTTCGTAAAGCGCGGCGGCGCGGGCAAAGACGGCACGGCGGGTCGGGTGCTTCAGGCGCCCGGCCAAGGCATTGCCCTCGCCCATGGCGCGCAGATCGGTCATCAGGTGCCACAGGTCGCGATACATGACGCGGGTGGTGAAGCTATCGGCGACCGGCAGCGCAAAGCCCGCCCGGCCGAGCAGGCTGCCCGCCTCGCGAATCTCGGCCATCGGCAGCACGCGGGGAGAAAGCCCGCCGGTGATCTCCGATTCGGCCTGGGCCAGGCAGGCGCGGAGTTCGTGCAGGGTCTGGCCGCCGAACATCAGGGCGATCAGCCACCCGTCGGGCTGCATGGCACGGCGGGCCTGCACCAGCTGGCCGACCGGGTCATTCGCCCAATGCAGGCAAAGTGCGTGGATCACAAGGTCATGGCCGCCCGGAGCCGCCAGGATTTCGTCGTCGGGAATGGTGGGAAAATCCCACAGCTGCGGAAAACCCGTCACGACCAGCGGCGAGGTAAACGACCTGTTAACCTCTTTCAGTCTCTCCTGCACCTCGTCCACCGCCAGCTCCTGCAGGAACAGGGCGGTGGCGCGCTGGCGGTTCTTCACAAGCTGGGCGCGGTCGGTGAGAATGGGGGTCTGCATGGGGCGGACCATAGGGGGCGGCGATGGGATTGCAAGCCTTGGCGCATCTTCTGTATCCGCCGCAGTGCCTGGCCTGCGGAACACGGGTGCAAACCGATTTCGCGCTGTGCGCCGACTGCTGGCG
>CAMFIX010000134.1 GCA_945952425.1 uncultured Pseudorhodobacter sp.
AGCCAGGACGGAGGCGCCAGCTTCCTGCCGCGGTCGCAGGGGCCCGGCGCCCCGATCACCGCGCTCGCCAGCCATCCCGACCGACCCGGCATGTTGCTTGCCGCGACAGCCTCGCTTGGATTGCTGCGCTCGGCGGATGGCGGCTCATCCTGGAGCCCTGCCGGTTCGGGGCTGCCCGCCGCCCCGCTGGATGCGGCGGCCATCGCCGCGCATGAGCCGCAGACGCTTTATGTCGCCGTGCGCGGCGACGGGCTGTGGCAAAGCCTGGATGGCGGCAAGACCTGGGATTTCGCCATGGACCGCCCTTTGGTCGACAAGGTCGAGGTGGATGTGCAGGTGCTGGCTTCGGTCGGCAGCCCGTCGGGCATGGGCGGCTACTGGCTCTATGCGGGCACGGCACAGGGCGCCTCGCGGGTGCCGGATTGCTTCTGCCGCTGGCAGACGCTGGAAAGCGCCGATGCGATGATCGCCGGCGCCGCCAAGCCTGCGCCCGTCGATCCGGCCTTGCGCCGGCCCCATCTTGCGGTCACCAGCTTGGCACTTGCGCCTTCGGTGCCGGAGGTGTTGTTCGCCGGCCTGCCCTCGGGTGTCTGGAAGACCCAGGACTCCGGCGCCACCTGGCAACTTGTGACCGCGGCGCTGACCGCGCCGCTGCTGGCCGTCGATCCTCTTGACCCGAACCATGTCGTCGCCGCCGATGCCGGCGGCGCGATCCTGTCCAGCCGCGATGGCGGCGCAACTTGGGCCGCTCCGTCGGCCGCATAAAGGAAATCGAGATGAAACTGAAATTCGCAACCCTGCTGTTCCTCGGCTTTGCCGCACCGACCTTCGCGGCATCGGGCGCGGTCACGCTTTACAGCAACCCGACCTGCACCTGCTGCCAGGACTATGCCAAATACCTCACCGCCAGCGGCTATGAGGTGAAGGTGGTCCTGGATGACAACTACGAAAAGGTCGCCATGGATGCCGGGATGCCCGACCAGGGGATCGGCTGCCATGTGGCCGTGATCGACGGCTATGTGATGAGCGGCTTCATCCCGGCCAAGTTCATCGAAAAGCTGACGACCGACAAACCGGCGGTGACCGGCATCACCCTGCCGGGCATGCGGATGGATGCCCCGGCCATGGCGGATGAGGCGCTGAAAACCCTTGCCGTCTATGCATATGGCCCTGACGGCGTGACCCCGTTCCCGGTGGAATAGGGGCATGACGCTGCCGGGCGCCTCGTCTTTCGCCACCGAACCGGTGATGGCACTGATCGTGCTGTGCTGGCTTTTCGCGGTGATCGGCACGGTGTCCGGCGTCGTCCTTCTGGTCAGATGGCTTTGGAAATGGATACGGAAATGAAACACCTGCTTTCCCTGCTCCTGCTTCTCGTCACCGGCGCGGCGGCGCAGGCACAGACCGCCGATCCGGCGCTTCTGGCGCAGGGCCAGGGTCTTTACGCCACCAACTGCGCCGCCTGCCATGGCGCCAACCTGCAAGGCCAGCCGGACTGGAAACGCCGCCTGGCCACCGGGCGGATGCCAGCGCCGCCCCATGATGTGACCGGCCACACCTGGCACCATTCCGACCGCGATCTCTTCAATCTGACCAAGCTCGGCGTCGCGGTGGTAATGGGCGATGGCTATGAAAGCGACATGCCCGCCTTTGGTGGCAAGCTGAGCGATAACGAGATCAATGCGGTGCTGGCCTATATCAAAAGCACTTGGCCAGCGCGGGCGCAGGAGGCGCAAGCCAAGATCACGGCAGCCGATGCGGCGGCCCAGCCATGAGCGATACCGGCCAGATCAAGCCGCGCCGCTTTCGGTTTCCGCTTTGGGGGTTGATCCCAGTTCTGGCGGCGGCGCTTTTCGGCGTCTTCTTCTGGGCGCTGCTGAATCCCGCGCCTGACCTGCCCTCGGTTCTGGTCGGCAAGCCCTTGCCGCAGTTCTCCCTGCCCGCCATCGCCGGCCGGGCGCAGGGATTCACGAGCGCCGACCTGCAAGGCCAGGTGGCGCTGGTCAACATCTTCGCCTCGTGGTGCGTGCCCTGCCGGGCCGAGCATCCGGTGATCTCTGCGCTGGCCCGCAGCGGCGTCGTGCCGGTCTATGGCATCAACTACAAGGACAAGGCGCCGGACGCCCTTGCCTGGCTGAAGGAACTTGGCGACCCCTATACCCGGATCGGAGCCGATACGGACGGGCGGGTGGCCATCGAGTTGGGCGCCTATGGCGTGCCGGAAACCTATGTGGTCGGCGCCGATGGCATCATTGCCTACCGCGTCGTGGGCCCGATCACCCAGACGATGGTGGACGAGACTTTGTTGCCGCTGATCCGCAGCATGCAACCGAACACAGATAAGGTGGACCCATGAGACATGTCCTCTTCGCCGCCCTTCTCTGGCTTGCCGCCCCGCTTCCCGCACTGGCCGGGCCGCAGGGGTTCACCGTCCACGACGCCCCGCAGGACATGCCTGAAGTCCGCTTCCTGACCGAGGACGGCAGCCGCAAGACCTTGGCGGATTTTCGCGGCAAGGTGGTCCTGTTGAACATCTGGGCGACCTGGTGCCCGCCCTGCGTCCAGGAAATGCCGACGCTGGACGCGCTGCAGGCCGATCTGGGCAGCGCGAAATTCGAGGTCGTCACACTCTCGATCGACACCGGGGGCGTGCCCGTGGTGCGCCAGTTCTATGACCGGGTCGGGATCAGGAACCTGGGCCTTTATGTCGATCCGACCATGCTGACCTTCACCAATCTGCGCGTGGTCGGCCTGCCGACCACGCTGATCCTGGGTCCCGACGGCCGCGAACTGGCGCGGCTGATCGGCCCGGCGAGCTGGAACGACCCGGGCATGAAAGCCTTTCTGAAGACCTATATCAAATGATCCAACCGGCGCGCCGCGCGTCGCTCAAGCAAGAGGAAACCCGATGGAAAATACCCCTGCGGCCTGCTCTGCCACTTCTGCAACCTGCTGTTCCAAATCTCAAAGCGGCAAGCTCCGCCACCTGCCCGCCTGGGCGACCCGCAACCGCCTGATGATGGTCGGCGGTGCCGTGGTCCTTGGCGGGATCGCCTTCAACTGGGGCTGGCTGACCGCGATCGGCGCTGCGCCGATCCTGTTGGCCATGGCTCCTTGCGGGATCATGTGCGCCCTGGGGATTTGCGCGATGGGGATGAAGAAATCCACTTCTGCAGACACTCCGAAAAACCCATTGGGCGAATGATGGGCGGATCGCTCGCGATACATGTGATGATGGACGACATGCCGATGGAGGGCAAAGGCCATCATCAGATAATGACCACCCCCCTAAAGCCGACCGCATCGCACCCGGCGACCTCGCCGCTGTGGGAGGACAAGAACCGAAAGACCGACAGTATGACTGATCTCACCCGACGCGCCGCGCTTGCGGCTTTGGGGGCCGCCGCCGCTGCCCCGGCCCGTGCCCATTCGCTGCAGGAATTCGAAGACGAATTCTACGCGAAGGAGCAATACTTTCAGGCGCTGGACCAGCCGGTGCCGGACTTCACCCTCAGTGACGCCGTGGGCAAACTGGTTCGGCCCTCTGATCTGCTCGGCAAGGTCACCATCCTGCATTTCATCTATTCCAGCTGCACAGATGTCTGCCCGCTTCACGCAGAAAAGCTGGCCGAGGTGCAGAAGATGATCAACCAGACCCCGATGATCAACATGGTGCGCTTCGTCTCGATCACCACGGATCCCACCCGCGACACGCCCGAGGTCTTGAAAGCCTATGGGCCGAAACATGGGCTCGACCCGGTGAACTGGGAGTTCCTGACCACCGCCCCCGGCCAGGCCGAGGACCAGACCCGCAAGCTGGCCGAAGCCTTCGGGCACAAGTTCACCGTGGAAAGCGACGGCACCATCACCCATGGCGTCGTCACCCATATCATCGGCAAATTCGGGCGCTGGCAGGGCAACTTCCACGGGCTGGAGTTCCAGTCGGAGAACATGCTGATGTTCGTCAACGCCCTGACCAACGACTATGACAAGCCGCAGCCGGGACTTTGGGACCGGCTCTGGAGCTGGCTGTGAGGCATCTCCTTCCGGGCCGCAGGAGGGCCACGCCATGTTGACCATCTCGGGAATCAGTATTTCAGCCGCCTTCCTGGCCGGAGCCATATCCTTCCTGTCGCCCTGCTGTCTGCCGCTGGTGCCGGGCTATGTCTCCTTCATCGCGGGCCAGCCCGAGCTTCGGTCGCGCCGGACCGTCGGCTTCAGCGCAAGGCTGCGAGCTCTGGGACTCAGCGCCTGTTTCGTGCTGGGCTTCTCGACCGTCCTGGTGGCCCTGGGCGCCGGAGCCAGCGCACTGGGGTCGCTGCTGATGTCCTGGCGAGCCGAGATGAACCTTTTGGGCGGCGGCGTGATCATCCTGTTCGGCCTGATGATGCTGGGACTGTTCCGCATGCCGGTCTTTGCCCGCGACACGCGGTTCCATCTCGACATTCCCGGCGGCAGACCGATGAGCGCCTATCTCCTTGGCCTGGCTTTCGCCTTCGGCTGGACGCCCTGCATCGGGCCGATCCTTGGCGCGATCCTGACGCTCAGCGCGGATTCCGGCAGCCTCCAGAACGGCGTCTGGCTTTTGGCGATCTATTCGATGGGCCTCGGCCTGCCTTTCCTTCTGACCGCGCTTTTCACCGACGTCATTGCGGCGCGGATCAAGTCGATCGGGCGGGCGGGCCGCATCCTTTATCTGCTGTCCGGCGCCGTCATGATCGCGATGGGGCTGGCGGTGATGACCGGCAACATGACCCGCATGGCCTATTGGCTGCTGCAGACCTTTCCGGTGCTGAACCTCACGCTGGCGTGAACCGCGCGGACGGATGCTTGCGCTGGCCTATCCTCCCCCCTAGGATAGGCCATGACTCATGCATCCCATCCCGCCTTCATCAAGCGCCTGAAACGCGCGCATGGCCACCTGGCTTCCGTCATCGCCATGATGGAGGCGCAAAAACCCTGCGCCGACATCGCCCAACAGCTTTTCGCGGTCGAAAGCGCGATCGGCAACGCCAAGCGTGAGCTGATCCATGATCACCTGGATCATTGCCTGTCCGATAGCCCAGACGGACAGGTCACCCAGGCCACGCTGGCCGAGTTCCGCCACCTCGCCAAATACCTCTAGGAGCGCCCGAATGCTGAGCAACATTCTCGACTGGTTCGGCCTTGACCCCGCGCAGACCAGGGGCAGACACGGCCATGACCACGGCGGAGACCATGGCCATACCCATGGCGTGATGGATGCAACCATCGCCACGACCACACGCGGGATCTGGGCCATCAAATGGTCTTTCGCAATTCTGACCGTGACCGCCTTGGCGCAGATCGGTGTCGTGCTGATGTCGGGCAGCGTCGCGCTTCTGGCCGACACGATCCACAACCTTGGCGATGCCGGCACCGCCGTTCCGCTGTGGTTCGCCTTCATGCTGGCGCGGCGCAAGCCCAACAAGACTTTCACCTATGGCTACGGCAGGGTCGAGGATATTGCCGGGGTTCTGGTCGTCGCGATCATCCTGTTCAGTGCCATCTTCGCCGGCTACGAGGCGATCATGCGGCTCTTGCATCCCCAGTCGATCACGGCCCTGGGCTGGGTGGTGCTGGCCGGCATTGCGGGCTTTGTCGGCAATGAGGTAGTCGCCGTCTTACGCATCCGTGTCGGCCGCGAGATCGACAGCGCGGCGCTGATCGCCGACGGCTATCATGCCCGCACCGACGGGTTGACCAGCCTGGCCGTGGTCGGCGGCGCTTTCGGGGTCTGGCTGGGCTTCCCTTTGGCGGATCCGATCGTCGGCCTGCTGATCACGCTGGCGATTTTCGGCATCGTCTGGCAATCGGCGAAGTCGGTCTTCACCCGGATGCTGGACGGGCTGGAGCCGGGCACGCTGGACGAGGTGTATCACGCTGCCGCCCATGTGAAGGGAATCGAGCAGGTCGTAGAGGCCCGCGCCCGCTGGATGGGCCACAAACTGCATGTCGATGTGGTGATTGCAGTCGCTCCGGGCTTGGCGCTGATCGAGGCCAATGCCATCGCTGCCGCGCTGGAAGCCGAACTGGCCAGTCATTTGCCAGCGCTCGCGGTTGCCAACATCCGCTTTGACCGCGCAGACATCATCATCGCACCTGCCCGCCACAGCCACGCTCCGGACCCATTTCGCTTCGACGACACGCTTGCCGCCGGGGTGCTGACCATCATCGACACGGAGGCCGGCGAGCGGTTCCAACTGCGGCTGTCGCGCGGCACCGGCCTGGAGGCGACCGTGCGCATCGACCGGGGCGCCAAAGGCACCGAGACGCTGGTTCTGGCCGCCCTTGCCGGACAAGCCGCCGAATATCGCAGCGCCGTCGCCCCCGAAGAGCCGCACGAATTCGACGCGGTGCTGGACCTGAAACTGGGCACCGGAAGCAGCTCTCTGCCCTTCCACATGGCCGAGCCGGAACATCACCACTGAAGGCGTTTCAGGCCGGGTTCTTGCGCCGCATGATTGAGCTGTTTCGCCATCGAACCGCAGCTGCGGTTTCGCTCAGTGATCTGGCGCGGTCACGACTCGCTCCGGCATCGCCTTGCATCCCGCCCGTGAAACTGGGGCATCGCTGATCTCCGGTCAGATGCCCGGAGGCTTGTTCGGCCCGGGGCTGCCCATCACCCGACTTGGCGCAACAGCAAGACAAACTCCGCTCGGTGAGCCTGTCTGGATCGCCCCGGTCAGCCAAGCGCCGCGGTATTTGCCGTGCAGTCATCACCAAAGTCGCACGGCGGATCGGGCACAACAGTCCTTGGGCGGCTATTGCCGAACGGAGGGCGTGCCGATCATATTCGACTTTCAATATCGAGACCTTCATGGCGCATCAACGTGCCCAGCGCCAAAATCCACCAGGTACACAGTTTGACGCGACGCTCCTGTCACGACATTATTTGCCGTCGGGCAGTCGAGATCGCCATATGTTCCCGCTGGCTCGTGTGGGATCCGGGCACCTGCCTCTGACCCGCCGCGCTCAGCCGATCAATTCATCGAGCGTGATCAGCAGCAGAAAGCCGATGAAAAACATCGCGGCGACCCAAGGCCGGTCCGGCGTCTCATGGGCATCGGCCAGCAACTCTTCGGTCACCAGATACAGCAGCGCCATCAGACCGAAGGCGAAGAACCCGGTCAGATAGGCCGCCGGCAAGATTGCGGCCGATCCGGCCAGCACGGCGCCCAGCGGCAAGGCCAGCACGATCAATGCGACAAGGCCGACGATCCGCAGGTGCGAAGCGATGGTTTCCTTGAGTTCCGTGGCCAGCGTCATCCCGAGAAACAGCACCTCGATGGTCAAGGCGACGGTCAGCAAGATCCCGGCCTGCGCGCCTGCGGCAAAGGCGATGCCAAGGACCAGACCATCAACAAGAATATCGACGCCGACTGTCAGCATCAGGCCAAGCGGCCCGCGCGCCAGGCCTTCCAGCTGCTTGATCAGCAGCATCAGCCCGACACCAAGCGCCCCGCCGATCACCGTGGCCAGGGGCGAGCCGCCATGCATGACGTCTGGCAAGATCTCTCCGGCGGCAGCGGCAAAGACCACCCCGGCGGCGAAATGCTGCACGGCGCTGACCAGCAC
>CAMFIX010000135.1 GCA_945952425.1 uncultured Pseudorhodobacter sp.
CCTTGGGGCTGTCCATCGACTGGAGCCGCGAGCTCGCGACCTGCGATCCGGAATATTACGGCCAGCAGCAGGCCATGTTCCTCGACATGATGGCGGCGGGGCTGGTCTATCGCAAGGCGGCGCAGGTCAACTGGGACCCGGTCGATATGACGGTTCTGGCCAACGAGCAGGTGATCGACGGCAAGGGCTGGCGCTCGGGCGCGGCGGTCGAGCGGCGCGAGCTGACGCAGTGGTTCTTCAAGATCTCCGACTATTCCAAGGAGTTGCTGAGCGCCTTGGACGGGCTGAAGGACTGGCCCGAGAAGGTGCGGCTGATGCAGGCCAACTGGATCGGCCAAAGCCAGGGCCTGCAATTCGCCTTCGAAACCGTCGGCGCGCCTGACGGCTTCGAAAAGCTGGAGGTCTATACCACCCGCCCCGACACTTTGAACGGCGCGGCCTTTGCGGCGATCTCGCCCGACCATCCGCTGGCCAAGGCGCTGGCGGGCGACCCGGCGGTGGCCGAGTTCCTCGCCCGCTGCCGCCTGGGCGGCACGACCGCCGAGGCGCTGGAGACGGCCGAGAAGATCGGCTTTGACACCGGCTTGCGCGTGCGTCACCCGCTGAACCCGGATTGGGAGCTGCCGATCTGGATCGCCAACTTCATCCTGATGGACTACGGCACCGGCGCGATCTTCGGCTGCCCGGCCCATGACGCGCGCGACTTCGAATTCGCAACCAAGTATGGCCTTCCGATCAAATCGGTCTTCGTGGCCGAGGGCGGCCCCGATGCGGCGCTGGCCGAACCCTTCGTGCCGATGAAATCCGAGCGCGTGCATTACATCCGCGGTTTCGCCGGTGAGGCCCTGCAGACCGGCGAGGCCGCCATTGCCGCCGCCATCGCCCATGCCGAGGCGCATGGCTATGGCAAGGGCGTCACCAACTACCGCCTGCGCGACTGGGGGATTTCCCGCCAGCGCTATTGGGGCTGCCCGATCCCGGTCGTCCATTGCGAGGCCTGCGGCGTGGTGCCCGAGCGGAAAGAGAACCTGCCGGTCGAGTTGCCCTATGACGTGGCCTTCGACCGCCCCGGCAACCCCTTGGACCGCCACCCGACCTGGCGCGACTGCGCCTGCCCCGCTTGCGGCAAACCCGCCAAGCGCGAGACCGACACGATGGACACGTTCGTCGATTCGTCCTGGTATTACGCCCGCTTCACGGCGCCTCGGGCCGCCACGCCGACGGTCGCCGAGGATGTCGATTACTGGATGAACGTCGACCAGTACATCGGCGGCATCGAACACGCGATCCTGCATCTGCTTTACAGCCGCTTCTTCGCCCGGGCGATGCAGAAGACCGGCCACCTGCCGCAGAAGGCCATCGAACCCTTCAACGCGCTCTTCACGCAAGGCATGGTGACGCACGAGATCTACAAGACCACCGACGCCAACGGCCGTCCGGTCTATCACCTGCCCGAGGATGTGACGGCCCTCGCCTTGGGCGACCGCCGGATCGTCGTGCTGGGCGATGCGCCCGCCATCGACCCCGAAGACGTGGGCGATGTCGATGCGCTGATCCAGGGTCTGAACGACGAAGGCCTGCTGGTCGAGGTCATCCCCTCCGCCAAGATGTCGAAGTCCAAGAAGAACGTCGTCGATCCGATGAACATCATCGCCTCTTACGGCGCCGATACCGCGCGCTGGTTCGTCATGTCCGACAGCCCGCCCGAGCGCGACGTCGAATGGACGGCCTCCGGCGCCGATGCCGCCTTCAAGCACCTCAGCCGCGTCTGGGCGCTGTGTTCGCGGATCGGCGAGATGCCCGAGGGCCACAAGGGCGAGGGCGACGACGCGCTGATCCGCGCCATGCACAAGGCGATTGCCGAGGTGACGGCGGGGATCGAGGGCTTTGCCTTCAACAAGGCCATCGCGAAGCTTTACGAGTTCACCAACACCATCGCCCGCGCCTCGGCCTCGACCTCGGCCATGAAAGAGGCGATCCGGACGCTGGCGAAACTGATGTCGCCCATGACCCCGCATATCGCCGAGTCGATCTGGAGCTATCAGGGCGGCGCGGGGCTTTGCGTCACCGCCCCCTGGCCCAAGGCCGATCCGGCGCTGCTGGTGGACGATACCGTGACCCTGCCGATCCAGATCAACGGCAAACGGCGGGCGGAAATCAGCGTGCCCAAGGACATGCCCGCCGCCGAGGTTGAAAAGCTTGCGCTGGCGAACGAAGATGTCGTCAAATTCCTGGCCGGTCAGCCGGTCAAGAAGCTGATCGTCGTTCCGGGGCGCATCGTCAATGTGGTCATCTAGGCGGCTTTTCCTGCTGTTGGCGCTGGCCGGCTGCGGCTTCACCCCGGCTTACGGGGTGAAAGCCCCGGCCCGCGCACTTCTGGGCCAGGTCGAGGTCGCGGCCCCCGCCAGCCGCGACGACTTCGACTTCGTGGCCGCGGTCGAGGCGCAACTCGGCCGGGCAGAGACGCCCACCTACCACCTGTCCTATACGCTCGCCCTGTCGCAAGAAGGCGCCGGGATCACCGTCGATGGCGCGACGACCCGCTACATCCTGACCGGCACCGCGACCTATACGCTGACCCAAGGCGATAGCCGGGTGACCGGCGGCTCGGTCCAGACCTTTACCGCCTGGTCGGCGACCGGATCGACCGTCGCGGGGCTGACGGCCGAGGCCGATGCCCACCGCCGCCTGATGCAGATGCTGGCCGATCTCGTCGTCCGGCACCTGACGATGGAGATGAAATGAAGCTCGCAGGCGCCGAGGCGCGGCGCTATTTCGCGCGCCCCGATGCGACGCGGGCGGGCCTGGTGATCTTTGGCGAAGACGCGATGCGGGTGGCGCTGAAGCGCGCCGAGGCGGTGGCGGCTTTGGCCGGGCCCGAGGCCGAGGCCGAGATGCGCCTGACGCGGATCGCCGCCGCCGACCTGCGCAAGGATGGCGCCGCTTTGCTCGATGCCGTGAAGGCGGTCGGTTTCTTCCCCGGGCCGCGCGTGGTGGTGGTCGAGGATGCGACCGACGGGCTTTCGGGCGTCATCGAGGGCGCGCTGAAAGACTGGCGCCCGGGCGATGCCCATATCGTGGTGACCGCGGGCAACCTGACGGGCAAATCCACGCTGAAGACCATGGCCGAAAAGCGCCCCGACACGATCTGCATCGGGCTTTACGACGACCCGCCGACCCGCGAGGAAATCGCCGAGGAACTCGCCCGCGCCGGTCTTGCCCAGGTGCCGGGCGACGCCTTGTCCGAGCTGATGACCCTGTCCCGTGTGCTGGAGCCCGGCGACTTCCGCCAGACGCTGGAGAAGATCGCGCTTTACAAGTATCGCGACACGACGCCGCTGACCCCTGCCGAAATCGCGGCCCTTGCCCCCGCCACGGTGGAAACCGAGGCCGAAGAGCTGATCGACATGGTGGCCGAGGGCCAGCTTGCCGCCATCGGCCCCTTGATGCGCCGGCTGGAGGCGCAAGGCATGGCGCCCGTCACGCTGGCGATTGCCGCGCTCCGGCATTTCCAGACCCTGCACATGATGGCGACCGACCCCGAGGGCCCCGCCCAGGGCTTCGCCCGCGCCCGGGGCTTCTTCAAGCGCCGCGAGCGCATGATGAAACAGGCGCAAGGCTGGGGGATGCGCCAGACCGAAAAGGCGCTGGCGATCCTGGTGGAAACCGATCTGCAGCTGCGCTCCTCGACCCGCGCGCCGCTGATGGCGGTGATGGAACGCGCCCTGATCCGCATCGCGCGCAGAGAACGCTAGGGCGCGCGCCCTGCCCTCTTGAGTGTCAGGAAAGACCCACCGGCTGCCCCGCGCTCGACGCCCCGAATTTTAGCCCCGAATTTTCGCTCCGAATTTTCGCCCCGAATTTTCGCCCCGAATTTTCGCCGAAAATTCGCGCCCTACCCCGCCGGGCAGCCCTTGACCTCGACGGGCTTGCCCGCGCCCAGCACGGTCACCAGCACCCCCGACCGATCCAGCGCGAAGGGAGCCCCCTCGGGCGGCACCAGCTCGGCCGAGCTGACCAGCCCGCCGCCCTCGACCCGGGTTTCCGACGACGAGACCCAGACCTTCGGATCGGGGGTCTCAAAAACGACGACGGGCTCCACCCCCGTCACGCCGATCCGCGCGGTCAGCCGCAGCCCGTCCTTGATCGGCTCGACCTTGCAGGTCAGCGGCAGGCTCACCCTCTGCGGCACTTTCGCCAGGGCCGCGGAAATCTCGTCATCCGGCGCCCCCGCGCCCTCCAGCACGCCCTGCAGCTCCAGATGCGCGGGCAGGCAGATGTCGTTGCAGACGCCGAGATCCATCGCCAGCGCCACCTGCACCGGCCCCGCACCCTTGGGCGTCACCTCGACCGGCAGGACCACTCTTTCATGATAGCCCAACGAGACCATTCCGGCCGAATCGATCACCTCGGGCTCGGGCCAGCGCACCTGCGCGGTCCCGAGGTTGCCAGAGGCCTTCCAGTCGAAGCTCGGCGGAATCCCCACATCGCCGGGCGCGCGCCAATAGGTCTTCCAGCCGGGGGCCAGCACCAGCTCCACCGCCGCCATGTAGTGACCATCCGCCATGCGCCAGCCGGGCAAGAGCCGGGCCTGCAGCACGTCGTCCTGCGTGACGGCCAGCGCGGGGCTGGCCAGGAAGAGAAGGGCATAGCGCAACATTCCGCCAATCTAGTCGCCCCCATGGCCCGGCGAAAGCCATTCCGCTTCACTTTGCAGTGCTTGGCCCTTGAGCCGGGGCGCGAGCCGCGCCATCATGGGAGAATGGACCTGACCGGCAAGATGATCGTCGCCATGCCCGCGATGGGCGATCCGCGCTTCGACCGCGCCGTGATCCTGATTTGCGCGCATTCCGAC
This sequence comes from uncultured Pseudorhodobacter sp., assembly GCA_945952425.1. Lineage (GTDB taxonomy): Bacteria > Pseudomonadota > Alphaproteobacteria > Rhodobacterales > Rhodobacteraceae > Stagnihabitans. Next base: position 4,856 of record CAMFIX010000135.1, read on the forward strand.
GAGGGCGCCATGGGGCTGATCGTCAACAAGCCCCTGACGGAACTCAGCTTTGCCGAGCTTCTGACCCAGCTGAAGATCGGCTCTTCTGACCGCCGCCGCGACATCAAGCTGCATTTCGGCGGTCCGGTCGAACGTGGCCGCGGTTTCGTTTTGCATTCCGCCGACTACCGCGGATCGTCGGCCACGACCCATGTGGGGGCCGCCTATGGCATGACGGCGACGCTGGACGTGCTGGAGGCGCTTGCCCGCGGTCGCGGGCCGGAACAAGCTTTCCTCGCGCTCGGCTATACCGGCTGGGGGCCCGGTCAGCTGGAGGCCGAGATCGCGCGCAACGATTGGCTGACGGGCGAGGCCTCCGACGACCTGGTCTTCGGGGCGGAGAATGCGGCGAAATGGGCGGGCGCCCTGCGCGCCATGGGCATCCCGCCGGTGGCACTCTCGCCGACCTCCGGCCGGGCCTGATGCAGGCTCTGGTGATCGGGGCGGGGCCGGCCGGACTGATGGCGGCGGAGGTTCTGGCTGCGGCCGGGGTGCAGGTCGTGGTGGCCGAGGCCAAGCCCTCTCCGGCGCGGAAATTCCTGATGGCGGGCAAGTCGGGGCTGAACCTGACGAAGGACGAGGCGGATTTCGCCGCCGCCTATCGCTGCCCGCGGCTGGCGCCCATCCTGCAGGCCTTCGGGCCCGAGGCGGTCAAGGCCTGGGCGCGGGGGCTGGGGCAAGAGGTCTTCACCGGCTCGACGGGACGGGTCTTTCCGGTGGCGATGAAGGGCTCGCCCCTGCTGCGCGCCTGGCTGGGGCGGCTGGGCGGGATGGGGGTGCAGCTGCGCACGCGCTGGCGCTGGGTCGGGGGCAGCGCCTTCGACACGCCAGAGGGGCGGCAGGTGCTGCGCCCTCGCGTGACGATCCTGGCGATGGGGGGCGCCAGCTGGGCGCGGCTCGGCTCGGACGGCGCATGGGTCCAGGCGCTGGGGCTGCCGGTCACCCCCTTTGCGCCCGCCAATTTTGGGCTGAAAGCGCTCTGGTCGCCGCATATGGAGCGACACTTCGGCCAGGCGGTGAAAGGGGTCGCCTTGTGCCTTGGCACGCAGCGCCACCGCGGAGAATTCGTGATCTCGGCCAAGGGGTTGGAAGGCGGCGGGCTCTATGCCCTCTCGCGCGAGATCCGCGGGGGGGCCGAGGTGACCCTGGATTTCTTCCCCGACCTGGCGCCCCTGGCGCTGGAAGCCCGCCTCGCCCGGCTGAAATCCGGGGAGACCCTGGCCAACCGGCTGCGCAAGCTCGGCCTGTCGCCCGCCGCGGCCGCCTTGGTGATGGAATGGGGCCGCGCGCTACCCCTGCCCCAGGCGCTGAAGGCGCTGCCTTTGCGCCACGACGGCCCGCGCCCCCTGGACGAGGCGATCTCGACCGCGGGGGGCCTACCCTGGGAAGCCCTGGACGACGGGCTGCAGATCAAGGCCCTGCCCGGCATCTTTGCCGCGGGCGAGATGGTGGATTGGGAGGCGCCGACCGGCGGTTACCTGCTGACCGCCTGCCTTGCCATGGGCCATTGGGCCGGGCGTCACGCGACGCCCTTGGCCATCTCCTGACACAGGGCCCCCTGCGCCGCCGCGATCCGCGCGTGATAGGCGGCAAGGCGTTCGGGGGTGAAATGGCCCTCTTCGGCCAAGAGGTTGACGGTGCCCAGAACCGGCCCATCGGCAAAGATCGGCACGTTGATGCAAGACCCCAGCCCCAGCGAGGTGATCAGCGCATGGTCGAAGAAATACTTGGCAAACTCCGGCACGGTATTGGCGACGAAGGTCTGACGCCCGCCGATGCAGAAGTCGTACCAGCCGTCCTTCGTCAGCGGCTTGGTGCCCGAGACCGGGTATTCCACCGGATGGCTGGTATAGCTGCGCCGGGCGAGCCCCGCCGCCTCGTCCTGCACGGTGACGGTGAAAAGCCTTGTGCCAAGGGCGGCACAGTCGCGGTGAAGGTCGGCATAGATCGACATGGTTGCCTCAGGGTTTGGCGTGAAGAAGGGCGGCCAGCAGGTCCGAGCGCGTGACGATGCCGACGAGCCTTTCGCCCGTGACGACCGGCAGCGCGGCCTGCGTGCCACGGGCGAGGATGGGCAGAAGGTCGGCCAGCCGCGCCTCGGGCGCCACGCTGACCACGGGCTGCGCAAGGTCGCGGGCGGTCAGGTCGGGGCTTGCGTCCAAGACATCGGTCAGAGTGACGAAGCCCTGGAACCCCGCCCCCACCACCGGCAGAACCCGATGGCCATGGGCGCGGAACGTGGCGCGGATATGGGGCAGGCTGTCGTCCGGGTGCAGCACGACGGGGTTCGGCGTCATCATCGCGCCGACCTCGGGCAGGCGCAGCTGCGCCTCGAACCGGCCGGTCATCTCGATCAGGGCAGAGAGTTCATCGGGGGTCAACTGCTCGGCCAACCGCAGCCGGTCCAGCGCCGCGGCCAGCGCAAGGGGCGAGGCGACGGGGGCGGCGGTCGTGGTGAAGGGATAGGCCCGCCCGGTCAGCCGGTTGTAGCCCATGCCCCAAAGCGTCAGCAGCAGGGTGCCAAGCGCGACCGTGCCGAAGAGATAGCCCGGCCCCAGCGCATGGCCGGCCTGCGCCGACAGGACGGTCGCCACGGCGACCGCGCCCCCCGGCGGATGAAGCGCCCGGGCCAGCCCCATGGCCCTGTCTCTTATACACATCTGACGCTGCCGACGATATGCAGTGTGTAG
>CAMFIX010000136.1 GCA_945952425.1 uncultured Pseudorhodobacter sp.
GCAGGTTGGTCGAGGGGGGCATAAGGGGGCTTTCGGGGGAGGGGCGGTGTGGGTCGGGATATTTGATCAAAGGGGGAAAGGGAAGGGGGCCCCGCCGACTGATGGGGCGGGGGAAGGTGCGGGGAGGGGGCTCTGCCGACTGAGGGGCAGGGCGGCCCTGCCGACTTTGAGCGGGGCGCGGGTGCGACGGGCGCTGCTCCGCCGACTGGGGGGCAGGCGCTGTCGGGCGGCCTGTCCCGGGAGGGCGTTGGGTGGGGCGCCGAGACGCGGAGGGCCATGGCGGGTGGCGGTGGCCTGCGCTGCGTCTGGCGGCAAGCGCCGGGGGACTTTGCGTCCCCCGGACCCCCTGCAGAGGTATTTGTATCAATGTGAAGGGGGGGGGCGGGACGTAGGCGGCTGCGGTGCGCGGAACGGCATGTCACGGGTTGGACAGGGAGAGTGGGCGCATGGCTCTGGTCGGTCCGGGCGCTGCCTGGGGCGGCAAGGGAATTTGTGCCTCGCCCGGGGTCTCTTCAGGAGGAAGCCAGGTCAGTGCCTTGTCTTTGCGCGGAGGTTGTGCAGCGTCCTTGCCCGGGCTGGTGCTGCAGCGCGGGGCAATAGAAACGGCGCCCCCTGGCCGGGCGCCCCTAATCCTTCACCCGCTTGCCATACAGCTCCAGCTTATGGCCGATCAGCCGATAGCCCAGCCGCGCCGCGATCCTTTCCTGCAGCGCCTCGATCTCGGGATCGACGAATTCGATCACCTCGCCGGTCCCCATGTCGATCAGGTGGTCATGGTGGTCGCGGTCCGCATCCTCGTACCGCGCGCGACCGTCGCCGAATTCCAGCCGGTCCAGGATGCCGCTCTCCTCGAACAGCTTCACCGTGCGGTAGACCGTGGCCAAGGCGATGCCGGGGTCGATGCGGGCGGCGCGGGTGTGGAGCTCTTCGACATCCGGATGGTCGTCGCTTTCCGAGAGCACCTTGGCGATCACCCGGCGCGGGCCGGTCATGCGCAGGCCCCGGGCTTCGCAGCGGGCGATGATGTCGGCCATTTGGCACCTCCTGCGGCCCGCTTTAATCCGCGGGGGGGCGCTTGGGCAAGTGAGCCATGACCTAATTTTAGGTCATGGCGGGGGCAAGGGCTGCGTCAGGCAGTCGGCGGGGCGACCGGGGGCAGGGCGCGGGCCGGGGCAGTCGGCGGGGCCCCCTCAGGCCGGAGCGGCGCGCGAGGCGTCCTTGATGCCCCAGGCCGCCATGGCCGCAGGACGCATCCCCGTCTCGTTCAGCACCAGGCCGCGCGGGCCCGCATCCCGCGTCGGGATCGCGTTGCGGTCGATCGCGCCTTCCAGCGTCATCGCAAGGTCCAGCCCGAAGCGCGGGTCGTTGAAATGCCAGCCGTGGCACCAGGCCATGCCGGCATCGGGCGGCGGGGTCAGCCCATGGAAATGCGCCGTGCAATCCACGTTCACCGCCTTTTGCGGCGCATCCGGCGGCAGGCCCACCCGCCCCGCCCGGGGCGCCACCCCCAGCCGCTTGGCGTTCGAGACCGCCAGCACCGCATCCGACCCGTTGGAGTAATTCGTCAGCCGCATCACCCGGCGGAACATCGGCTGGCTCCAGGCGGCCGAGGCGCGCAGGCTGTCGGCCGAGATGTCTCCGGCGATCAGCGCGACCTGGCCCACCCGCCAGTCGGATTTGAAGAGGTCGCCCACTTTCTCGGCCTGGGCGAAGGCCTCCAGGATCACATAGGCGCCGGTCGAATGGCCGATCAGGTGCACATTGGTCACGCAGCCCGCGGCCTGGCCCTCGGCCAGCACCTTCAACCCCTTGGAGACCAGCTGCCCCGCCACGGCCGAGGCATCCTGGCGGTCCTCGATATAGTTCAGCACATTGTTGCCCGAGGGCCAGTCGAAGCCCACGACCACGCCCCGCCAGCCCTGGGCGCGCAGGTTGGTCTCCAGGTCGACCGTCCGGCCGATCGCGGCGGCGATGTCGTTGTTATAGCCATGGACGAAGAACAGCACATCGCCAGCGGGCGAGATCGAGGTCGGATTCTGGTCGCCATCGGCGAGACCGCGGACCTCGGCCACCCAGGTCTTGACCGGGACGATGTGGGAGGGGTCGTAAGAGGTCGCGCCATCGGGGAGGCGCAGGTACTGGATCGGCCCGGGTTCGGCGAGGAAGGCATTGCCTTGGCGTTTGCGGGCGGTGAGGAGGTAGATCATCGGGGGCTCCGGGATGGGGATGCCGGGATCATGGTTTGCAGGGGGTTAACGCCGCGTGATTTCGGCGGGCGTTGCGCGGAGTCGGGGCAGGCCCCGACCTGCGCGGCGGGGGAGGTGGCCTTGACCTTCCGCGCGCCGGGGCAGAGGCTCCGCCCTCGAAAGAGGTGGGCGATGCGCAAGGACAGGCTGGACGGGCGGGGCTTGGCGGTGCTGCTGGCGGTGACGCTGCTGCTCGCAGGCAACCAGATCGTCATCAAGATCGTGAACGGCGGCATTCAGCCGGTGTTCTTCGCCGGCTTGCGCAGCGCGCTCGCCGTGGGCTTCGTGGGCGCCTGGCTCTGGCACCGCGGGCTTTTGGGGCGGGTGCGCCGGGCCGACCTCGGCCCCGGGCTCTTGATCGGCGCGGTCTTTGCGGCCGAATTCATGGGGCTTTTCCTGGCCTTGGACCTGACGACCGTCGGCCATGCCAGCCTTATCATGTATTCCATGCCGGTCTGGATGGGGCTTCTTGCGCATTTCTTCATCCCCGGAGAGCGCGCGACCCCGATCAAGGCCGCGGGCCTGGCCCTGGCCTTTGCGGGGACGGCCTGGGCGATCCTGTCGCGCGGGTCTTCTGGCCAGACCTCCTGGCTTGGCGATTTCTGCGCGCTGATCGGGGCCTGGGGCTGGGCGGGCACCGCCTTCATCGCGCGCGTCTCGCGGCTGCAAAAGGCGGGCCCCGAGGCGCAGCTGTTCTGGATGGTCGCGGTCTCGGCCCCGATCCTGATCGCCTGCGCGCCCTTTTTCGGGCCGCTTTTGCGCGCGGTGGAGCCGATGGACTGGGTCTGGCTGGTCCTTCAGGCGGGGGTCGTGGTGGCGGGGGGCTTCGTCGCCTGGCTCTGGCTCTTGGCGAGCTATCCGGTCGCCACGGTGGCCTCGTTCAGCTTTCTCACCCCGATCCTGGCGATTCTCATGGGCCACCTGGTCTTTGGTGAGTCGCTCTCGCCCACGCTTCTGGGGGCGGCGGGGCTGGTGTCCTGCGGCATCGTGCTTATCAACCGTCGGTAGGGCCTATTCAGCCTATGCGTGCAGCCTCAACCCAGAATCAGCTTGCGGGAAAAGCCTTGGAACTTGTCCCCAAGCTTCAACTGTGCAGTCCAAAGCCTACTCTGCCTTGAGAATTCGCTTCCGCGTTGGCAGTCTGTCCACAGCCCTTTCCAGCCTGCCCACAGAGTCATCCACAGCCTCAATATTTGCACGAGAAACGCCACTAGTAGACGCTCAACCCTGGTCAAGCACAAAATCTAGGGCTGCAGTGTTAAAAATCTGTTGCTGTCCCCCACATCTTGCTCCAGTTTCCCCAATGTCGGAACGGGGCGCCCACAGACGTCCTGACCGATGGGGACAGCAGTGATCGCAGACCTTGAAGCACAAGGAACCGCCAAACCCGAAGGGTAGGGCGTGCGGCAGCTGTGTCCCTTTGTGACAACGGCGGGCGACCGCACTCAAGGGATTGAGCGATGAAGATCGAGCGGAAATTCACGACGGTGGACGAGGGCGCCTATGGCGCGCTGGCCTTCCAGATCACCACCTCGGAAATCCGCAATCCCGACGGCAAGATCGTCTTCCGCAACGAGGCGGTCGAGGTGCCGGAGGGCTGGTCCCAGGTGGCCGCTGATGTCATCGCCCAGAAATACTTCCGCCGCGCCGGTGTGCCGGCCGTGACCAAGCGCGTCCAGGAAAAGGGCGTGCCGCGCTTCCTGTGGCGCCAGGTGCCCGACACCGAGGCGCTGGATCTGCTTCCCGCCGACAAGCGTTTCGTAGGCGAGACCTCGGCCAAGCAGGTGTTCGACCGTCTTGCGGGCGCCTGGACCTATTGGGGCTGGAAGGGCGGCTATTTCACCACCGAGGCCGACGCCAAGGCCTATTACGACGAGATGCGTTACATGCTGGCCCGCCAGATGGCCGCGCCGAACTCGCCGCAATGGTTCAACACCGGGCTGCATTGGGCCTATGGGATCGACGGCCCGGGGCAGGGGCATTTCTATGTCGACCACAAGACCGGGGCCTTGACCAAGTCCGAGTCGGCCTATGAACACCCCCAGCCCCATGCCTGCTTCATCCAGTCGATCAAGGACGACCTGGTGAACGAGGGCGGGATCATGGACCTCTGGGTCCGCGAGGCGCGGCTCTTCAAATACGGTTCGGGCACGGGGACGAACTTCTCTTCGCTGCGCGGCGAGGGCGAGAAACTGTCGGGCGGCGGCAAGTCCTCCGGCCTGATGGGGTTCCTCAAGATCGGCGACCGGGCGGCGGGCGCGATCAAGTCGGGCGGCACGACGCGGCGCGCGGCCAAGATGGTGATCTGCGACATGGATCACCCCGATATCGAGGCCTTCATCAACTGGAAGGTCATCGAAGAGCAGAAGGTCGCCTCGCTGGTGGCGGGCTCCAAGGCGCATGAGGCGCGGCTGAACGACATTTTCGCGGCGATCCGCGCCTGGGATGGCTCGTCGGAAGATGCGGTCGATCCGGTGAAGAATGCGGGCCTCAAGGCCGCGATCAAGGCCGCCAAGAAGGCGATGATCCCCGACACCTATACCAACCGCGTTCTGCAATATGCCCGCCAGGGCTTCACCTCGATCGAATTCCCGACCTATGACACCGATTGGGATTCCGAGGCCTATAACTCGGTCTCCGGCCAGAATTCCAACAATTCGGTCCGCGTGACCGATGCCTTCCTCAAGGCCGTGAAGGCCGATGCCCCCTGGGAGCTGATCCGCCGCACCGATGGCAAGGTCGCCAAGACCGTCTCGGCCCGCGAGCTTTGGGACCAGATCGGCCATGCCGCCTGGGCCTGCGCCGACCCCGGCATCCAGTTCCATGACACGGTCAACGCCTGGCACACCTGCCCGGAAGATGGCCCGATCCGGGGCTCGAACCCCTGCTCGGAATACATGTTCCTGGATGACACGGCCTGCAACCTGGCCTCGCTGAACCTTCTGACCTTCTACAAGGGCGGGAAGTTCGACGCCGAAGCCTATATCCACGCTTGCCGGCTTTGGACGGTGACGCTGGAAATCTCGGTGATGATGGCGCAGTTCCCCTCCAAGGAGATCGCGCAGCTGTCTTATGACTTCCGCACGCTCGGCCTGGGTTACGCCAATATCGGCGGGCTCTTGATGAACATGGGCCTCGGCTATGACAGCCGCGAGGGCCGGGCTTTGTGTGGCGCGCTGACCGCGCTGATGACCGGGATTTCCTATGCCACCTCGGCCGAGATGGCCAAGGAGCTGGGCCCCTTCGCAGGCTACGCCCGCAACCGCGACCACATGCTGCGCGTGATCCGCAACCACCGCGCGGCGGCCCATGGCAGCCAGGCCTATGAAGGGCTGAACGTCGATCCGGTCGCCCTGGACGCCCGCAACTGCCCCGATGCCGAGCTGGTGCAACTGGCCCGCGGCGCCTGGGACGAGGCGCTGACGCTCGGTGAGGCCAACGGCTTCCGCAACGCCCAGACCACGGTGATCGCGCCGACCGGGACCATCGGCCTGGTCATGGATTGCGACACGACCGGCATCGAGCCCGACTTCGCGCTGGTGAAGTTCAAGAAGCTCGCCGGGGGCGGTTATTTCAAGATCATCAACCAAAGCGTTCCGGCGGCTTTGGAAACGCTCGGCTACCCCGGCCACCAGATCGCCGAGATCGTGGCCTATGCGGTCGGCCATGGCTCCATCGCCCAAGCCCCGGCCATCAACCACACCGCCCTGATCGGCCACGGCTTCGGCCCCCGCGAGATCGAAAAGATCGAAGCCGCCCTGCCCACCGCCTTCGACATCCGCTTCGTCTTCAACCAATGGACCTTGGGCGAGGATTTCTGCCAGAAGACCCTCGGCATCCCCGCCGAAAAGCTGGCCGACCCCGCCTTCGACCTGCTGCGTCACCTGGGCTTCACCAAGGCCCAGATCGACGCCTGCAACGACCATGTTTGCGGCACGATGACCCTGGAAGGCGCGCCTTACCTCAAGGCCCATCACCTGCCCGTCTTCGATTGCGCCAATGCCTGCGGCAAGAAGGGCAAGCGCTATCTGTCGGTCGAGTCCCACATCCACATGATGGCGGCGGCGCAGTCCTTCATCTCGGGCGCGATTTCCAAGACGATCAACATGCCGAACTCGGCCAATATCGCCGAGACCCTGGCGGCCTATGAACTTTCCCACTCGCTGGGGATCAAGGCCAATGCGCTCTATCGCGACGGGTCGAAACTCAGCCAGCCGCTGGCGGCCGCGCTGATCGAGGATGACGAAGAGGCCGAGGAAATCCTCGCCCATGGTTCGGCGCAGGAAAAGGCTGCGGTGATCGCCGAGAAGATCGTCGAAAAGATCGTCTACAAGGAAATCATCCGCACCAACCGCGAAAAGCTGCCCGAACGGCGCAAGGGCTATACCCAAAAGGCCATCGTCGGCGGCCACAAGGTCTATCTCCGCACCGGCGAATACGGCGATGGCTCCTTGGGCGAGATCTTCATCGACATGCACAAGGAAGGCGCGGGCTTCCGGGCGATGATGAACAACTTCGCCATCGCGGTCTCGGTCGGCCTGCAATACGGCGTGCCGCTGGAGGAATTCGTCGACGCTTTCACCTTCACCAAGTTCGAGCCCGCGGGCATGGTGCAGGGCAACGACTCGATCAAGAGCGCGACCTCGATCCTGGACTATATCTTCCGCGAGCTGGCGGTCAGCTATCTCGACCGCACCGATTTGGCCCATGTGAAGCCGCAAGGCGCCGCCTTCGACGACCTGGGCCATGGCACGGACGAGGGCAAGCGCAACATCTCCGACGTGTCGGATGCGGCGGCCTCGAAATCGGTGGAACTCTTGAAGTCGATCTCCTCGACCGGCTATCTGCGCAAGCGCCTGCCGCAAGAGCTGGTCGCCCTGCAATCGGGCGCGGCCATCGTGACAGGCCAGGTCACAGGCTTCGCCGACAGCGCCGCCGCCTTCACCACCACCGTCGCCTCGACCGCGATCTCCTCGGGCACCGTCTCGATGGACGCGCGGACCAAGGCCAAGATGCAGGGCTACGAGGGCGACCCTTGCGGGGAATGCGGCAACTACACGCTGGTGCGCAACGGGACGTGCATGAAGTGCAACACCTGCGGCGGCACGAGCGGGTGCAGCTGAGCCCCGGCCAAACGCGATGCAAGCAAGGCCCGGTTTGTCCGGGCCTTTCCTCCTGAGACAGAGACCCCCATGCACCTCCTCATCGGCACCGACCGCATTCCGGCCCAGCTCGAACCCATCGCCGGGGGCGTCGTTGCCACC
>CAMFIX010000137.1 GCA_945952425.1 uncultured Pseudorhodobacter sp.
CTGGGAGGGCGGCATGTCCTTTCACGGCGGCTTCATCGGCGTCACCGTTGCGGGGCTGATCTTTTGCCGGCGCGAGAAAATCGCGGCGCTGACGGTGGGCGACCTCTTCGCCATGGTCGCGCCCATCGGCCTCTTCCTCGGGCGGCTCGCGAATTTCGTCAATGCCGAGCTTTGGGGGCGGCAGACGACGCTGCCCTGGGGCGTGGCCTTCCCCGGCGATGCGGCCCAGCTTTGCCCCGGCGTGGTGGGCGTCTGCGCCCGCCACCCCTCGCAACTCTATGAGGCCGCGCTGGAGGGCCTGCTGCTCGGCGCCCTCGTCCTCTGGGCCGCCTGGCGGGCCGATTGGCTGCGCACCCCCGGCCGGATCATGGGCGCCTTCATCGCGGGCTATGGCGTCTCGCGCTTCCTGGTGGAATTCGTCCGCCAGCCCGATGCGCAATTCGTCAGCGAGGGCAACCCCCTGGGCCTCGCCTGGCAAATCCACGGCTGGGGGCTGACCCAGGGCCAGGCGCTGTCGCTGCCGATGATCGCGGTCGGGCTCTGGTTCTACGCCCGGGCCCGTCGGTGAGCCCGCTCGGCGACCTTCTCGCCGCCCGCATCCGGGCCGAGGGGCCGATGCGGCTGTCCGATTACATGGCCGAATGCCTGCTGCACCCGGTGCATGGCTATTACACCACAAGGCCCCCCTTCGGCACCGAGGGCGATTTCACCACCGCCCCCGAAATCTCCCAGATGTTCGGCGAGCTTCTGGGCCTGTGCCTCGCGCAAGCCTGGCTGGACCAGGGCGCGCCCACGCCCTTCACCCTGGCCGAGATCGGGCCGGGCCGCGGCACCCTTATGGCCGATGCCTTACGGGCGACGCGCGGCGTGCCCGGGTTCCATCAGGCGATGCGCCTGCGTCTGGTCGAGGCCTCTCCGCGCCTGCGTGCCCTGCAGGCCCAGGCGCTGGCGGGTTACGCGCCGGAATGGTGCGCGCTGGCCGACCTGCAAGGGCCGCTCTACCTGATCGCCAACGAATTCTTCGACGCCCTGCCGATCCGCCAGTTCCTGCGCAGCGGCCCCGCCTGGCGCGAGCGGATGGTGGGGCTGGTCGATGGCCGCCTGACGCTCGGCCTCGGGCCGCAGCTGCCGGTGGCGGAACTCACCCACCGCCTGGCCGACACGACCGAGGGCCAGATCGTCGAGACCTGCCCGCAAGCCCCCGGCATCCTTGCGGAAATTACAGCCAAACTCACCCCCGGCCTCGCCCTGATCCTGGATTACGGCGGCTGGAGGAGCCTTGGCGACACGTTCCAGGCGCTCCGCCACCACGCCCCCACCGACCCTTTCGCCGCCCCGGGCGAGGCCGACCTGACCGCCCATGTCGACTTCCAGGCCCTGAGCCTCGCCCCTTGCGCCTATGCCTATACCACCCAAGGCGCGCTCCTGGCCGCGCTCGGCATCGCCCAAAGATCGCAGCGCCTGGCAAAAAGCCTCTCCGGCGCCGCGCTGGAAAATCACCTGGCCGCCACGCACCGCTTGACCGCGCCTTCGGAAATGGGGACGCTGTTCAAAGCGCTGGCCCTCTTTCCGCACGGCGCCCACCTGCCTCCCGGTTTCGCCGATGCCCGGTTTGCCCATGCTTGAGATCCTGACCTCTGACCATATCCAGGCCCGTCACGGCTTCTTCACCCGCAAGGGCGGCGCCTCGTCGGGGATTTTCGCCGGGCTGAACTGTGGCCCGGGATCGTCGGACATGTCCGAGGCGGTGGCGGTGAACCGCGCCCGGGTGACCGAGGCGATGGGGCTCGCCCCCGATGGGCTGGTCAGCCTGGTGCAGACCCATTCCATTGATGTGGCAACACTTTCCGCCCCCCCCGCGACCCGGCTTTCCGCCGATGCGATGGTGACGGCGACGCCGGGGATCGGCCTTGGCATCCTGACCGCCGATTGCCAGCCGGTGCTGTTCCACGACCCCCGTGCCGGTGTCGTCGGCGCCGCCCATGCCGGCTGGCGCGGCACCCGCGATGGCGTGCTGGAGGCGACCTTGGCCGCCATGCAGGCCCTTGGCGCGCGCCTTTCCGATGTGCAGGTCGCCATTGGCCCCACGATCAGCCAGGCCGCCTACGAGGTCGGGCCGGAGTTCTTCGAGACCTTCACCGACGATGATCCCGCCGCCCGGAGGTTCTTTGTGGGCGGCATCGGTGACCGGATGATGTTCGACCTGCCCGGCTATGCGCTCGCCCGGCTGCGCGCCGCGGGCGTGGGGCAGGCCCATTGGATCGGCCATTGCACCTATCGCGACCCGGAGCGATTCTACTCTTACCGTCGCACGACCCATCTGCGCGAGGCCGATTACGGGCGGCTGATCTCGGTCATCCGGCTTTAGGGCGCCGCAATTCCGACACGAAATGTGCCGGGCCGCCCGCCGCGGTTACGCTTTGTTAAGCAGAATCACGCGATTGTCCTCGGGAAGGCGGAAACGCCGCCCCATCGTTTCCGCCATGGAAATAATCGCAAGTCACCACGCCGCCGCCCAAACTCCGCCCCAAACCGTGGGCAAATTGAGCCCAAGGTCGCAATGCCCAAGGTCGCAACGAAGGAGTGCAGAACATGAAAAAGGAACGCCGCTGGCTGAAGTCCGCCATCGCCGCCGCCAATGCGCCGCAGGTTGCCCTTCCCTGGGCCCGCGGCACCCGCCGCCGACCCGAGGCGATGAAGCCGGCCCCCGCGCCGAAAGCCGTCGCCGCCCATTGAATTCAGTTCCCTCGTGCTTTTGCCTGCTGTGAGAGCATGTCCCTGGGGGTCGGTTCGCCGACCCCCTTTTTTATGCCCTTCCACCCCCGGTTGCGATTCGCCGCCACCCCCGGTTGATTCGCGGCAATTGTGGCAAGATTGAACCATCCTGCGCATCAATCCCCGCCCCTTAACCATGCTGTCGAAAAGCCGCCTCCCAATCGCCCGCAGATTTTGACAAGCCGCCGCGATTGCGCCAAATTCTGTCTTGTTGGTCCCGCCGCGACAGGCGTGAACGAAGGGGTAAGACCTGGCACAGGCACCTCGTTCCCGCTGCGGCCCGGTTCACCGGGAGGGGATGTCGGTTCGGGGCGGTTCCTGTGGTCCTCTGCCACGCGAAGGGAACCGCCCTTTCCCTTTGCCCCTTTCTTTTGATCAAATTCCTTGCCATAACTTCGGCAAGGAGCCTCACATGACCCCCAATCTGATCGCCGGTATCGACCCCGCGCGCCTGGAAGCCCTGCGCCAGGCCGAGGCGCAAACCTATGCCGCCGCGCGGCCCAAATCCGCCGCGGCGTTGGCGGGCAACACCTTTCTCGACGGCGTGCCGCTGCACTGGATGCGCGACTGGCCGATGCCGCACCTGCCCCTGGTCGCAAGCGCCAAGGGCGCCACGATCACCGACCTGGACGGCAACGAAATCAACGACTTCTGCCTGGGCGATACCGGCTCGATGTTCGGGCATTCGCCCAGGCCCGTGGCCCGCGCGATCAAGGCGCAGGCGGGGCGCGGCCTGACCTACATGCTGCCGACCGAGGCCGCGCTGGAGGCAGGCCGGCTTCTGACCGCGACCTTCGGCGACTTCCGCTGGCAGATCGCCACCACCGCCACCGATGCCAACCGCTTTGCCCTGCGCGTCGCCCGCGCCGTGACCGGGCGGCCCAAGGTTCTGGTCTTCAACGGCTGCTACCATGGCACGGTCGATGACGCGATGGTCTGCCTTCAGGGCGGGCGCACGGTGAACCGTCCGGGCTTGATGGGCCAGGTCGCCGACCTGACCCAGCTTGCCACGGCGGCGGAGTTCAACGACCTCGCCTCGGTCGAGGCGGCGCTTCGCACGGGCGACATCGCCGCCATCCTGACCGAGCCGGTGATGACCAATTCCTGCATGGTCCTGCCCGCGCCCGGCTTTCACGACGGCCTGCGCGCGCTGGCCACGCAATACGGCGCGCTGCTCATCATCGACGAGACACATACGATCTCGTCCGGCCATGGCGGCTATACCCGGGTCCATGGGTTGCAGCCCGATATTTTCGTCGTCGGCAAATGCGTGGCGGGGGGGATGCCGACCGCGGTCTGGGGGCTTTCGCCTGCCACGGCCGAGCGTTACCGCACCGCCGATGCCGCCCGCGCGCCTGGTCATTCCGGTATGGGCACCACGCTTTCGGCCAATCCGATGCAGTTCGCCTGCCTGCAGGCCACCCTGTCCGAGGTCATGACCCCCGAGGCCTATGCCCATATGGAGGCCCTGGCCGAGACGCTGCAGCAGGGCCTCGCCGCCGCGATCGCTGCCCACGGCCTGCCTTGGCACGCGATCCGTGTCGGCGCGCGGGTGGAGTTCATCTGCGCCCCCGGCCCCTTGCGCAACGGCACCGAGGCCGCCGCCGCCCATGTGCCCGCCGTCGAAAGCGCCGTCCATGTCGCGCTCTTGAACCGCGGCTGCCTGATTGCGCCGTTCCACAACATGATGCTGATCTCGCCCGCCACCCGGCCCGCGCAGGTCAAGGCGCTGATCCGGGCCTTTGGCGCGGTGCTGAAAGAGCTGACATGAAAGCCGATCCCGCCGAGGCGCAGGCCTTCCTGGACGCAAATCCGCAGATCGAGGCCTTCGACCTCGTCCTCATCGACGCCAACGGCATCGCGCGGGGCAAGATCATCCGGCGGCACGAGCTGATGGGGGTCTATACCGGGGGTCGGCATCTGCCGATCTCGATCCTGGGGCTGGATGTGCTGGGCGAGGATGTCGAGGACACCGGGCTGATCTGGGAGGCGGGCGATGCCGACCGCCGGGCCTGGCCGATCCCGGGGGCGTTGAAGGCGCTGCATGGGACCAACCGGGGCGAGGTTCAGCTGAGCCTTTACGAACTCGACGGCGCGCCGATGGCCTCGGACCCGCGGCACGCCCTGGTGCGGCAGGTCCAGGCTTTGGCGGGCATGGGCCTGCGGGCCTCTGGTGCCTTCGAGCTGGAGTTTTTCCTTTTGGAGCCGGAGCTTGGACCCGATGGCAAGGTCGTCGCCGCGCGCGACGTCCTGGATGGCCGCACGGGTCGGCGGACCGATGTCTATTCGGTCGACGCGCTGCACGGGATGCTGCCTTTCCTGGATGACGTCTATGCCGCCGCGCGTCTGGCCGACCTGCCGGCCGAAACCGCGATCTCGGAATATGCGCCCGGCCAGTTCGAGCTGACCCTGCATTACCGCGACGATGTGCTGGCCGCGGCCGACGACCTTTGCCGGTTGAAGCGCATCGTCCGGGCGGCGGCGCGCAAACATGGGCGGCTGGCCTGTTTCATGGCCAAGCCGCATGAAGACCGCGCGGGCTCGGGGATGCACTTTCATGTCTCGCTCTGGGAGGGCCAGCGCAACATTTTCGTCGAGGCGGTCGAGGGCCAGTGGAACGCGCCGCTCCGCCATGCCATCGGCGGGCTGGCCGCCACGATGGGCGAGGCGATGCTGGTCTTTGCGCCGCATGCCAACAGCTGGCGGCGGTTCGTGGGCAACTCCTATGCGCCGGTCAAGCCGACCTGGGGGGTGAACAACCGTTCGGTCGCCTTGCGGATTCCGGCGGGGAGCAAGTCCGCCCGCAGGATCGAGCATCGGCCCTCTGGCGTGGATGCCAACCCTTACCTTGTCGGCGCGGCGGTGCTGGCGGGGATCAGAAAGGGGCTGGTGGAGGCCATCGAACCCGGGCCGGAGACGACCGGCAACGGCTATGCCGAAAGCCCCGACGCGCCGCCCCTGCCGCGGGATTGGCGCGAGGCGATCGAGGTGGCGCGGGGGTCGGCCTTCCTGAAGGACGCTTTGGGCGAGGGCCTGCACCGCACCTTCCTCGCTGTCATTGGCGCGGAATATCAACGGGTTGCGCGCGAGGTCTCGGAGCTTGACCTCAGGCTTTACCTGCAGACCGTCTAAGTGCCGCGGCGATCAGCCCCGGCACTCTTGGGTCCAGCCCCAGGGGGGGCAGGCACAGCCCGCCGAAGCCCGCATCCTTCAGCGCCTCGGGCAGGTCATGGGTGACATGGCCGCCCTCGGCCGCGAAGAAGGGCAGGCAAAGCGAGCCCGCGCCAAAGCCGGTGGCCGTGGCGATGAAGGGCTCTTCCTCGATGAAATAGGCCTCGGCGCGGGTGAAGCCCGACTGTCGCAGACGCAGGGCCAGAGCCTGCGCCACCTCGGCCGGCGCGCGTGAGCGGCCCGAGCCATGGGCGGCGATCAGCACCGGCGTGTCGCCGGGCGCGCGCTTCAGCCGCGCCGCGCCCTCGCGCACCAGGGTGACGGCCAGCGCCTGCACCGCCTCGTCCAGGCCGAAGGGGGGCAAGTGCCGCCAGTCGGCGCCCTCCAGCGCCATGCGGCGCGGCAGTTCGACCTGGGTGAACCAGCCGCCTGCCATGAACAGCGGGTAAACAAGGCCTGCTTCCGGATCGACCGCTTTCGCCAGCGCCCCGGGCAGCGCCAGCGTCGCGAAACGGATGTCCCAGCCGGGCAGGTGGCCCGCCACGGCGCAGGCCAGCTCTCCAAGTGCCGCCTGGGCGGGTTCGGGGTCCGAAGGCTGGCCATGGGCGACGAGCAGGGCTTTCATGGAGGTCAGATAGGGGCGCGGGCCCCCCGGTCAAGGGGTGACCGGATAGGGCCAGGGCGCCTGGGAGAAGGTGCCGCCGTCGACGTAAAGCGTCTGGCCGGTGACGAAGGCCGCGGCGTCCGAGATGAAGAAGAGCATCGGGCCGACGAGGTCTTGCGGCGTGCCGATGCGGCGCAGGGGGGTGATGGGGCTCCAGGTGGCGGCGTAATCGCCGGATTCGGCCGCGGTGCGCTCGGTCGCGATGGCCCCGGGGGCGATGCAGTTGACGCGGATGCCATGGGGGCCAAGTTCGCTGGCCGCGACCTTGGTGAATTGCTCGATCCCGCCCTTGGAAGCGGTGTAATCCACCAGCCGCGGGAAGGCGTGCTTGTTGCACCCGCTTCCCAAGGTGACGATGGCCCCGCCATGCCCGGCCGCGATCATCGCCTTGGCCGCGGTCTGCGTGTTCAGAAAGGTGCCGCGCAGGTTGGTCGCCATGACCTTGTCCCATTGGTCGGCGGTCAGGTCGAGAAGGCTGGACCAGGTCTGGATGCCGGCATTGCAGACCATCACCCGCGGCGCCTCGCCCGCCCAATCGGCGGCCTTTTGGTGGAAGGCCGTGACGGCCTCGGGCCCCCCGCCCCCGGAGTCGACGGCGACGCCCGCGACCTCCGCCCCCCGCGCCTCCGCCCTCGCGGCCGCCAGCTGGGTGAAGGCGACCTTGTAGCCCGCCCCGGCCAGGCCTTTGACGAGAGAACTGCCGATGGCGGAGGTTCCGGCGGTGACGAGGGCGAGCATGGCGGTCTCCTTTTCGGGGAGGGTAGCTTTTGGCGCGGACGGGCGGAAGGGGGCGCTGCCCCCGCCTGCGGCCTGTGCGAGTATTTGGGCCAAATTGAAAGGGGCAGGCTTGGGGCCGGCCGGGGCGAGGGAGTATTTGGGGGGATGTGAATGGGGG
>CAMFIX010000138.1 GCA_945952425.1 uncultured Pseudorhodobacter sp.
TCCTATCACAACCTGAGGCTCTTCGGGCCGGGCGCCAAGGAACCCTCGGCGGCCTTCGACGCCTGGCTGGGCGAGGTCATGGGCCTGGAGCCCAAGGCCCGCACCGCGGCCCTGCTGGACTGGGAGACCGCCCCTTACGCCCGCATCTGCCATGCCCGCGAGGACCATTTCGTGCCGCTGTTCACCGCCTTGGGGGCAGCCGAGGGCGAGGAGGCGGTGCGGGTTTACCACGACACCGACCTCTTTGGCGGGGTGACGGCGTCGAGCTATCGGTTCGGGTAAGTCTTGCGGGCAGCGCCGGGGGTTTCACACCCCCGGACCCCCGTGGGATATTTATGCAAGTATGAAAGGAGCGAGGGGCGCGGGAGGGTGCCTTGCTCCTCAGCTGGCGGCCGGAGCGCCGCAGATCGGGCAGTCGGGGCGGCGGGTGATCTCGAAGCTGCGGGCCTCGGTGTAAAGCGCGTCATAGAGGAAAAGGCGGTTCTTCAGCGTCTCGCCCGCGCCGGTCAGGTGTTTCACCGCCTCCATCGCCATCATCGACCCCAGGATGCCGGGAAGTGGGGCGGCGACGCCGACCTCGGCACAGGTCGGCACCATGCCGGGGGCGGGGCGCTCGGGGAAGCAGCATTGGTAGCAGGGGGTGCCCGCGGCGGTGTGGAAGAGGGAGATCTGGCCCTCCCATTGCGTGATCGCGGCGGAAATCAAGGGCTTGCCGGCCTGGTGGCAGAGGCGGTTCACCAGGTAGCGCGTGTCGAAATTGTCGCAGCCGTCGAGGACGAGGTCGTAACCGGCCAGCAGCGCGGCGGTGTCTTCGCTCAGCCGCGTCTCATGCGGTATGATCTGGATATAGGGGTTCAGCGCGCGCATCGCGGCGGCGGCGGAGGTCACCTTGGGCTGGCCGATGGCGGCGGTGGTGTGGATCACCTGGCGCTGCAGGTTGCTGTCGTCGACCGTGTCGTCGTCGATCACCCCGATCGTGCCCACCCCCGCGGCAGCGAGGTAAAGCAGCGCCGGCGCGCCCAGCCCCCCGGCGCCCACGACCAGCACCCGCGCCTGTTTCAGCGCCTTCTGCCCCGGCCCGCCGATCTCGCGCAACAGGATGTGGCGGGCGTAGCGCGAGAGTTCGGCGGGGGAGAAGGGGGCGGCGGATTGCGTCTCTCCGGCCACGCGGGGATCGTCGGGGCGGGCGGCGACGCCATCCGCAAGCCCAACGGCTGACCCATCCGCGGACACCCCGCCCACCGCCTGCGCCCCCGCTCCTCCGGCGGCCAAACCCCAGTCGGCAGGGCCCGGGCCCGTCGCCTTCGCCCGACCGCGCAGTCGGCGGAGCCCCGCCCGGTAGGCGACGACCAACCCGGCCACCACGCTCAGCGCGCCCCAGACCCGCGGGCCGCCCAAGGCCGCGCCCATCGGCAGCAGGCTTATTACCCCGACCGCGCCCCAGGCCCCGCCGACCAGCGCCAGACGCCGCCCCGGCGCCACGCCAAAGACCCAAGCCACCACCCAAAGCCCCGCCAGCAGGATCAGGACGCCCGTCATCATCCCCGCCCGGTCGAGCCGAACCCGCCCGCGCCCCGCGCCGTCTCGTCCAGGCTTTCCACCACGACATAGCCCGCCTGCACCACCGGCCCCACCACCGCTTGCGCGATGCGGTCGCCGTGCCGCACGATATAGGGCTGATCCGACAGGTTCACCAAGGCAACCCCCAAAGGCCCACGGTAATCGCTGTCGATGGTGCCCGGCGCATTGACCACCGTCACCCCAGATTTCACCGCCAGGCCAGAGCGCGGGCGGATCTGCATCTCGTAGCCCTCCGGGATCGCGACCCGGAGGCCCGTCGGCAGGATCGCCCTTCCCATCGGCGGCAGGGTCACGCCGGCCTCGCGGTCCTCGGGGCGCAGGTTGGCGCGCAAGTCGGCGCCCGCCGCGCCGGAGGTTTCATAGCGCGGCAGGGGCAGGCTGCGGTCGGCCCAGTCCTCCCAGAGAACGGCAATGTCAGGCATGGGAACCTCTCGGGGCATGCGGGAAAAGGTCAAATCCGGGGCGGCCCAAGGCCGAAAACCTCCCCGCCCAGGTCGGCAAAGGCCAAGCGCACTCAGCCATCCAGCGCCCCCGCGATCCGCGCCGCCAGCCTTTGCGCCACGACCTCCTTGGCCGCGCGCGGCCAGCTTTCCTCTCCGGTCTCGGTGATGAGGGTCACGGCATTCTCCGCCCCCCCCATGATCCCGGTCGCAGGCGAGACATCATTCGCCACGATCCAATCGCAGCCCTTGCGCAGCCTTTTGGCCCGGGCATGGGCCAGCACGTCGTCGGTTTCGGCGGCAAAGCCCACCACTAGCCGGGGGCGCATCCCGCCCTTCGAGACAGACGCCAGAATGTCGGGGTTCTCGGCGAAACTCAGGTGCGGCACTTCCCCCGCCACCTTCTTCATCTTCTGCGCCCCCGCATTCTCCACCCGCCAATCCGCCACCGCCGCCGCCATCACCGCGACATCGGCGGGCAAAGCGGCCTCGACCGCCGCCAGCATCTGCTCCGCCGTCTGCACCCGCACCACCTGCACCCCCTCGGGCGGAGGCACCTCCGCCGGGCCGGTCACAAAGGTCACCCTTGCGCCCAGGTCGCGCAAAGCCGCCGCAATCGCCGTCCCCTGCGCCCCCGACGAGCGGTTGGCGATATAGCGCACCGGGTCGATCGGCTCATGCGTCGGGCCCGAGGTCACCAGCACGTGCCGCCCGGTCAGCGGCCCCTGCACCAGCGCGGCGCGGATCGCGGCAAAGATCGCCTCGGGCTCGGCCAGCCGCCCCGGCCCGTATTCGCCGCAGGCCATCTCGCCCTCGTCAGGGCCGACAAAGCGCACCCCATCTCCTTGCAGCGTCAGGATATTCCGCTGCGTCGCCGGATGCGTCCACATCCGCACATTCATCGCGGGCGCCACCAGCACCGGCGTGTCGGTCGCCAGCAAGAGCGTCGAGGCCAGGTCATCCGCCCGCCCCGCCGCCATCTTGGCCATCAGGTCCGCGGTCGCCGGAGCCACCACGATCAGGTCGGCGCTGCGCGACAGCTCGATATGGCCCATCTCGGCCTCCGAGGTCAGGTCGAACAGCGCCTCATGCACCTTTTCCCCGACCAGGGCGCCCACCGACAAGGCGGTCACGAACTCCGCCCCCGCCCGGGTCAGGACCGGCGTCACCGCCGCCCCCGCGCCCTTCAACTGGCGGATCAGCAGCAGCGCCTTGTAGGCCGCGATCCCGCCGCCGATAATCAGCAAAATCCGCTTGTCGCGCATGACAGCACCCCCGGCCTCAGACCCTAGGCCCCGCGCCCGGCAGGTGCAAGGCTCAAGCCAGAAGCGTGCCGAGCCCCGCCGCCTGCAACCGGCTGCGCAGCTTGGCCAAGGCCGCCGCCTCTACCTGGCGGATGCGCTCTTTCGACAGGCCAAGCTCGGCGCCGAGGCTCTCCAGCGTGCGCGGCGTATCGGCCAGCTGGCGGGCGCTGACGATATGCCTTTCCCGCGGCGACAGATGCCCCAGCGCCGCCTTCAGCTCGGCCCGCAGCACCCGCGCGTCATGGTCGCCGACGAAAGGCTCGTCCGCATCGTCGGGCAGGGCGTCGATCCATTCGCGGCCCTCTTCCTCGCCCTGCCGCACATTCAGCGAGGCGTCCGAGCCCTGCAGCCGCCCGTCCATCATCACCACGTCCGAAAGGCTGACGCCCAGCTCTTCGGCCACCGCCCGCGCCAGGGCCTCGCCCTGCAGGACTTGGCCTTTTGCAGCCGCCTCGCGCGTCAGCCGGGCCTCTACCCGCCGCAGATTGAAGAAAAGCGACTTTTGCGCGGTGGTCGACCCCGTGCGCACCAAGGACCAGTTGCGCATCACATGGTCCTGCAGCTGCGCCTTGATCCAGAACATCGCATAGGTCGAAAACCGGACCCCGCGGTCGGGGTCGAACTTCTCCGCCGCCTTCATCAGGCCAAGCGCCGCCTCTTGCGTCAGGTCGCCGCGGTCCGCCCCATAGCGCCGGAACTTCGCCGCCATCGAGATCGCCAGCCGCATATAGGCCCGGATCAGCCGGTCCAGCGCCGCCTTGTCGCCGTGGTCGCGCCAGGCCCGGGCAAGCACCGCCTCGGCCTCGGCGGTCAGGAACTCTGCCGTGCGCGAGCGCCCAAGGGTGAACTGGTCGAACGCCATCTCCCGCTCCATTTGCCAGCTGGATTTGTCTCTGTTACGCAGGGCCGCGATGACTGGATCACTCGAACTTCCGCAATTGTCCCTGGTGCTCGGCGGTGCGCGGTCGGGCAAGTCGGCCCTGGCCGAGCGGCTGGTCACGGCCAGCGGGCGGGCCCGGCATTACATCGCCACGGCGCAGGCCTGGGATGACGAGATGCGGGCGCGGATCGCGGCGCATCAAACGGATCGCGGCGCGGATTGGGTGACGCATGAGGCGCCCCGCGACGTGGGCGCGGTGCTGGCCGCGGTGCCTGCGGGGGCGGTGGTGCTGCTGGATTGCGCGACCTTGTGGCTGACCAATGTGATGCTGGGCGAGGGCGATGTGGCCGCCGAAAGTGCCGCCTTGATCAAGGCCTGCCTGGCCTGTGCCGCGCCGGTCGTCGTGGTCTCGAACGAGGTCGGCTGGGGGATCGTGCCGGAGAACAAGCTCGCCCGCGCCTTTCGCGATGCACAAGGAAGGCTGAACCAGCAGTTGGCGGCCAGGGCGGGCCTGGTCGTGGGGGTGATGGCGGGGCTGCCGATGGTGCTGAAGCCCGCCGGTTATCAGCTTCCGTGATAGGAGCCGCCACATAATCGCATTTGACGATGGCGGGCACCCCGGTCACCTTGGCCGAAAGGAGACCCTTCATGTATGATCTCGTCATCGGCGACCGCGGCTATTCGTCCTGGTCCTTGCGCGGCTGGCTTTTGTTCGAGCCCTTCGGCATCCCCGTCAAGACCATCTCGGCCCGGCTTTACACCGATGAATTGGCCAATGTCCTGAAGGACTTCCCCCCCTCGCGGACCGCGCCGACCCTGCGCACGCCCGAAGGCTATGTCCTGCCCGAAACCATCGCCATCGCCGAGGAACTGGCGACCCGCCACCCCGAGGCCGGCATCTGGCCCAAAGACCCCAAGGCCCGCGCGGTCGCCCGGGTGCTGGCGGCCGAGATGCACGCGGGCTTCGTGGCGCTGCGCAGCCATTGCCCGATGAACCTGCGTCTTTCCTATACCGACTGCGCCCCGCCGCCGGAGGTTCTGGCCGACCTGAAACGGCTGGAGTACCTGTGGGCCTGGGCCTTCGACCAATGCGGCGGGCCCTGGCTGGCCGGGGATTACTCCGCCGCCGACGCCTTCTTTGCCCCGGTGGCGACCCGGATCGCGACCTACAACCTGCCGGTCTCGGAGGCCGCGATGGAGTATGTGCAAAAGCACCTGCACCATCCGAGCTTCCGGCGCTGGCGGGCCATGGGGCTGGTGGATGGCGCCGACCAGGCCTTTTACGACCGCCCCTATCCCCAGCGCCCCTGGCCCGGGCCAAAGCCCCTCGCCGCGCGGGCGGTCGAGGGCACCCAGTCCGAAAACGCCGCCTGCCCCTATTCCGGCAAGCCCGTCACCCATGTGCTGGAGCTGAACGGCCGCCGCTTCGGCTTTTGCAACGCCTTCTGCCGCGACAAGACCGTGGCCGATCCGGAAGCCTGGCCCAAGTTCATGGCGATGATCGGGGCCTTGACCGACGGGGGAAAGCCCAACTCTTGATCATATGATCAAAAACCCGACGCCCTCGCAGATTTTCCCGTTGACGATGGGCCTTGGCTGCACCCTTAATCAGCGACAACGCCCGCAAGCGGCCCGGCTGAGTCTGGGCCCAGGACAGGGCCGATGCTTTTGACAACGGGAGATAAAGATGACCCTGATGAAATCCCTGCTCGGCGCCACCGCGCTTCTGGCGCTTGGCACCGTGGCGGCCCTGGCCGAACCGGCGATCATTTACGACCTGGGCGGCAAGAACGACAAGTCGTTCAACGAAGCCGCCTTCAACGGGGCCGAGAAATGGGCCAAGGAAACCGGCGGCACCTACAAAGAGCTGGAAATGCAGAACGAGGCCCAGCGCGAACAGGCGCTGCGCCAGCTGGCCGAATCGGGCGCCAACCCGATCGTCATGACCGGCTTCGCCTTCGGTGACGTGCTGAGCAGCGTGGCGCCCGACTATCCGAACACCAAGTTCGCCATCGTCGACATGGTGGTCGATCAGCCCAATGTGAAGTCCATCGTCTTCACCGAGGACCAGGGCTCCTACCTCGTCGGCCTCCTGGCCGGCATGGCGTCCAAGACCCATACCGTGGGCTTCATCGGCGGCATGGACATCCCGCTGATCCGCCGCTTCGGCTGCGGCTATGCCCAGGGCGTGCTGGCGGCCGATCCCAAGGCCAAGGTCGTGCTGAACATGACCGGCACCGACCCCTCGGCCTGGAACAACCCGGTGAAGGGCGCCGAGATCGCCAAGTCGCAGCAAAGCCAGGGCGCCGACGTGATCTACGCCGCGGCTGGCGGCACGGGCGTGGGCGTGCTGCAAGCCGCCGCCGACCTGAAGATCCTCTCCATCGGCGTGGACAGCAACCAGAACTACATGCACCCGGGCTCGGTCCTGACCTCGATGATGAAGCGCGTGGACACCGCCGTCTACAACGCCTTCAAGGACGGCGCCGACCTGAAGCCCGGCCTGACCGTGATGGACCTCGCGGCGGGCGGCGTGGATTATGCGCTGGACGACAACAACAAGGCGCTGATCACCGACGACATGAAGAAGGCCGTGGAAGACGCCAAGGCCAAGATCATCTCGGGCGAGATCAAGGTGCACGACTACATGTCGGACAACACCTGCCCGGCGGCGCAGTTCTGATGCCCTCAGGCATTCAAGCGGGGCGGCAGGCAACTGCCGCCCCTTTTGCCATCGAGCTGCGCGGCATCTCCAAGGCCTTCGGGCCGGTGCAGGCCAACCGCGACATCAACATCGCCGTGCCCCGGGGCACGATCCACGGCATCATCGGCGAGAACGGCGCGGGGAAATCGACCCTGATGTCGATCCTCTACGGCTTTTACAAAGCCGATGCCGGGACGATCCTGATCGGCGGCCAACCGACCGCCATCCCCGACAGCCAAAGCGCGATCCGCGCCGGCATCGGTATGGTGTTCCAGCATTTCAAGCTGGTGCAGAATTTCACGGTGCTGGAGAACATCATTCTCGGCGCCGAAGACGGGGCGCTTCTGAACACCTCGCTCGGGCGCGCACGCAAAGCGCTGGCGGAGCTTTCCCGCGAATACGACCTGGATGTGGACCCCGATGCCCTGGTCGAAGACCTGTCGGTCGGCCACCAGCAGCGGGTCGAGATCCTCAAGGTGCTGTATCGTCAGGCCGATACCCTGATCCTGGACGAAACCACCGGGGGTCTGACGCCGGATGAGGACGATCACCTCTT
>CAMFIX010000139.1 GCA_945952425.1 uncultured Pseudorhodobacter sp.
CTCAGCCGCTGCGGGCGCGGCGCATCATGTCGGCATAGACCGCCGCGATGATAATCAGCCCCGTGACGACCGTTTGCCATTCCTGCGCCACCGACATGATGCGCAGGCCGTTCAGAAGCACCGACATGATCAGCGCCCCGATGATGGTGCCGAGGACAGAGCCCCTCCCCCCCGCCAGCGACGTGCCCCCGATGACGACGGCGGCGATGGCGTCGAGCTCATAGCCCTGCCCCAGCGCGGGCTGGGCCGAGTTCAGCCGCGAAGCGATGATGAGCCCCGCCAGCCCGCAGATCGCGCCCGCCAGCGCATAGACCGTGATCTTCCAGAAGTCGGTGTTGACGCCCGAGAGCCGCGCGGCCTCCTCGTTCGACCCGAGCGCAAAGGTATAGCGGCCAAGCACCGTGCGGTTCAGGACGTAAGAGGTCGCAAGCGCCAGGACGAAGAGGATCAGCACGCCGTTGGGCAGGGGCAGGGCAGGGATCAGGCTGCCCACCAGCGAGCCGGTCGAGATCTCGGGGAAGGACGGCGTGTCGTTGAAATAGATGGGTTTCGTGCCCGAGATGACCAGCGACAGCCCCTTCAGGATCAGCATCATGCCCAGGGTGGCGATGAAGGGCGGGATGCGCATCTTGGCGATCAGCGTGCCCGAGACCAGGCCGCAGAAAGCCCCCGCGGCGAGGGCTCCGAGGATGCCGAAGGGCAGGGGCAGGCCGCCCCAGGTCAGGACCACCCCGGCGATGACCGCGCAGAAGGTCATCAGCGTGCCCAAGGACAGGTCGATCCCCCCGGTGATGATGACGATGGTTGCAGCAATCGCCAGGACCCCGTTGACCGAGGTCGCCTGCAAGATGCCGATGACATTCGACGTCTGCAGGAAGTTCGGCGAGGCCAGCGAGAAGAAGACCACCAGCACGATGAGGCTCGCGAAGGCCAGCAGCTTCTGCTGCATCCCCGACCTGGACTTCACTTGGCTCATGCGGGCACTCCTTCCTTCGCGGCCCGCTGCGTCGCGAGGCTCATGATCTGTTCCTGCGTCGTCTCGGGGCCGCCCGGCAGGATGCCGGTCAGGCGGCCCTCGCACATGACGGCGATGCGGTGCGAAAGGCGCATGACCTCGGGCAGTTCGGAGGAGATCACGAGGATCGCCTTGCCCTCGGATGCCAGGCTCTGCAGCAGGCGGTAGATTTCCGCCTTGGCGCCGACGTCGATGCCCCGGGTGGGCTCGTCGAAGATCAGGATGTCGCAGTCGCGCAAGAGCCACTTCGCCAGCACGATCTTCTGCTGGTTGCCGCCCGACAGAAGCCGGGCCTCCTGCCGGTCCGAGTGCGTGCGGATCGTCAGCGCCTTGATGTAATCCCGCGCCTTGGCGCCAAGCGCCCCGTCGTCCACCACGCCCAACAGGCGGCGGAAGAGGTGCATGTTCGGCAGCGCGATGTTGTCGCGCACGTCCAGCCCCAGGGCGAGGCCCAGATGCTTGCGGTCCTCGGAGAGGTAGCCGATCCCCGCCTCCACCGCATCCAAGGGCGTGGTGATGCGGCGGGGCTGGCCGTGGACGAGGATCTCCCCGCCCTCGCGCCGGTCGGCGCCAAAGATCAGCCGGGCAACCTCGGTGCGCCCTGCGCCCATCAGCCCCGCGAAGCCCAGGATTTCACCCTTCTTGACGCTGAAACTGACATCCTGCACCGCCCGGCCCCGGCGCAGGCCGCGCACCTCCAGCGCCACCGGGGCGGCTGCAAGGTCGGGGATCTCGGCCGTGGAGCCATCCAGCTCTCGCCCCACCATCATCGAGATGATCGTCGCGATCGAGGCCTCTTGCCCCACCGTCCCCACCGTCGCCCCGTCGCGCATGACGGTGACGCGGTCGGCGATGCGCTTGATCTCGTCCATCTTGTGGCTGATGTAGACGATGCCGACGCCTTCGGATTTCAGCCTTGCGATAATGGCGAAAAGCTCGCCCACCTCGCGGTCGTTCAAGGCGGCGGTCGGCTCGTCCATGATGAGGATGCGGGAGCGGAAGGACAAAGCCTTCGCGATCTCCACCATCTGTTGCTTGGCGACAGAGAGGTCCATGACCTCGGCCCGCGGGTCGATGTCGATCTTCATGGCGCGGAAGATTTCGGCGGCATCGGCGTTGAGGCGGTCTTCATCCAGGCGCCCGAAACTCCGGCGCGGTTCGCGGCCGATGAAGATGTTCTGCGCGACGGTCAGGTGCGGCATCAGCGCCAGCTCCTGGTGGATCATCCCGATCCCCAGGCGCTGCGCCGCAGCCGGGCCGGGCAGGTGGACCGCTTGCCCCTCCAGCAGGATTTCCCCGCCGTCGGGCTGGTAGACACCCGACATGATCTTCATCAGCGTCGACTTGCCCGCCCCGTTCTCGCCCATCAGCGCATGAACCTCGCCGGGGCGCAGATCGAAGCCTACGGATTTCAGCGCATGAACGCCCGGAAAGCGCTTTTCGATGGCCTTGAGGCGGATGAGGTCACTCATGGCGCGATCTCGACCACGGCCTTGATGATCCCGCCGCGGTCGGCGGCGAGCTCTCCGATGCGCCGCGGCAGGTCGGCAAGCGGCAGCCGGGCCGAGATCAGGGCGTCGCCCTCCACCTCACCCGAGCGCAGCGCCGCCAGCACGGTCTGGAAATCGACGGCCAGCGCATTGCGGCTGCCGATCAGGCGCATCTCGCGCTTGTGGAATTCGGCGTCGTTGAAGGTCAGGTCGTCTTTCACGACGGAAACAAGCACATAGGTTCCGCCGTGGGCGACATGGGCAAAGCCTGCCTCCATCGCCTTGGGGTTGCCCGTCGCATCCATCACCACATCGAAACTGTCGGTGACGCTGCCATGCAGATGCTGAAAGCCCAGCCGCCCGGCGGCCTGAAGCCGTTGGGCAGATGTGTCCAGCAGATGCACCTCGGCCCCCATCGCCCGGGCGAACAGAGCCGCGCCGATGCCGATGGGGCCCGCGCCGGTGACCAGAACCCGGTCGGTGGCGCCGACCTCTCCACGCCGCACGGCATGGGCGCCGATGGCCAGGAATTCGACCAAAGCCGCGTGGTGCGGCGAGAGCCCCTGCGCGTCGATCAGGTTGCCCGCCGGAACCGCGATCCGGGCGCACATGCCGCCGTCGCGGTGCACGCCCAGAACGCCGATGTTCATGCAGGCATTGGGTTTGCCCCGCTGGCAGGCATGGCAGGTGCCGCAAGCGATATAAGGGTTGATGACGACCAGCTGCCCCGCCGCAAAGCCATGGCCCGCCGCGGTCACCCGCCCCGAAAGCTCGTGCCCGATCACCCTTGGATATTGCAGGTAAGGGTGCTTGCCCTCGAAGATGTGGTAATCGGTGCCGCAGAGCCCTGCCACCGCGATATCGACCAGAACCCAGCCCTCGGGCGCCGCCTGGGGCAGGGGCCGGTCGGTCAGCACAAAGCTGCCAGGCTCCACGCAGAGACCTGCGCGCATCGTGTCGGTCATGGGCTCCCCTCCCCGGAGTTGTCTTTCATGATTAAGGACCGTCAGGCGCACGGGCAATTGTTTTTAATCGGCGCCGACAAAAACAATTCAGCCGAGCGCGGCGCGCAGCCGCTTCTGGCCGCCGATGCCGAGACGCTCGGCCCAGGCCAGGAAGGCGCCGATGCGGGCGCGCAGCTTTTCG
Organism: uncultured Pseudorhodobacter sp.; assembly: GCA_945952425.1. GTDB lineage: Bacteria > Pseudomonadota > Alphaproteobacteria > Rhodobacterales > Rhodobacteraceae > Stagnihabitans. Next base: position 3,652 of record CAMFIX010000139.1, read on the forward strand.
GGATGGTTCTGCGCGATGTCCGCCAGCCGGTGGTCCAGGAAGGGATTGGCGAAACGGTCCAGCGTCTGGGCGACATAGGCGGGGGCGGTCTCATCCCCCGCGGCGGCGAAGACGGGCAGAACCTCTTCGGCGTAAAGCGCCTGAAGCGCGTCGCGCCAGGCGGGGTCGGCCAGAAGCTCGCGCACGTAATCCGCGCCGCCCTTCGTCAGCCATTGCGAAATCATCCAGGTGTGACCGAGGTTCAGGATGTAAAGCTTGCGCCGCTCGATGGGGCCCAGGTCGGGGACGACCTGGACCGAGGGGTGGCGCACCGGGGTGACAAGACCTGGGCAATCCTGGATCGCCCAAAGCGCATAGGGTTCGGCCACGGCCCCGGCGGGCTCGATGGGGGCCGAGACGATGCGGTCGACCAGCGAATTGACGAAGGTGACCTCGGCGGCGACCCAGGCGGCAAAGGCGGGGTCGGGCGCAAGCTCCAGCACGCGGGCGCGCAGCACAGTGCCGTTCTGCGCGACGAGCTCGGTCGGCATGACCTGCACCGGCGCCCCCCCGGCGCGGTGGCGGGCGATCAGAAGATGGGTCAGCTTGGCGGGCCAGGACATCGCCTGGTCGAAGACCGGGCCCCGGTCGGCCGGCTGCGGCACCAGCCCCTTTTCCGAGCTGTTCGACAGGATGATCCGCGCCCTGCGGCCGATATGGCAGACCTCCTCCCAATCGGTCGCGGTCGAAAGCGTGCGGGCGACCGAGGTCACCCTGACCTCGCGCTGGACGGGCTGCCCGGCCTCCAGTCCCTGGATGTGCACCGGATAGCCCGCCGGATCGGCCAAGGCCGCCAGCCGCCCCGCCCGCCCCGCATCGCCCGAGGATTGCACGACGGTCACCTTCCCCAGGGCCTCGCGCCCCTCGGACAGGAACAGATCGACATGGGCTTGCAGGAAACGGCTGGTGCCGAATTGCAGGATCGGGGTTTCGGACATGGGGCCTCCTGTCTTTGGTCTTTTATGATAGAGAACAGAAGAGCCGTCAACCGACGGCGTGATCGCGCAGGGATTGCAGCAGCGTCAGCTTGGAGGTGCGCAGGTGGTCTTCGGCCGCCGCCAGGGCCGCGGCCTTGTCGCGGGCCTTCAGCGCGCGGATCATGGCCAGGTGCTCGCCGATGGCCGCGGCATTGCGGGCGCGCTCGTTGGTCTTGTCCCACTGGAAATGGTAATGGAAGATCAACGAGATCAGCTTGCGGAACTCGGCGGCGAAACGGTTCTGCACGGTGGCGCCAAGGGCGGAATGGAAGGCCTCGTCCAGGATCGAGAAATCGTGGAAGCGGCTTTCGATCTCGGCTGCCAGCGCCAGGTGGCGGGCTTCCAGCCGGTCGAGCTCGGGCCAGATCGGGTGGCTGTCGGGCAGGGCCACGACATGGGCGACCGCGTTCAGCTCCAGCATCAGGCGGAATTCCGAGAGTTCGACGGCGAAATCTCGGGTAAAGCCCAAAAGCTCCCAGCCCCCCCGCGCCCGCCGCCGCACCAGGCCGAAGCGGCTGAGCGAGGCGAGAAACTCCTGCAGCATATGCGGGGTGACGGCAAAGCGGCGGGCCAGCTCGGCCCCGTTCAGCGCGGTGCCGGGCGCCACGTCGAAGCGCAAAATCCAGTCGAGAAAGCGCCGCTCCAGCTCGCTGGCGCTGGTCTGCTGCGGCTGGGCCTGCAGCCGGTCCCCGGGGGCGGGGCGGCGCAGGACACGCTTGTCCCGCCCGCTCCAGGCGATCACCCCCTCGGCCCGCAACCGCTCCAGCGCGCTGCGCACCACGGTCCGGCTGACCTCCAGCTGGCCGGAGAGCGCCAGTTCCGACGGCAGGGCGCCCGCGGGGGCCAGAGCGGCGCAGATGTCCAGAAGACGGTTGTAGGCCTCGCGGAACCGATCGTCGGTGCGGGCCATGTCAGCCTGCGACCGGCAGCGCCGTCGTCGGCATCAGGGCGCCGGGGTGCTGCACGACCTGGGCCGCCAGCGCATGGCCGCGGCGGATCGCCGCTTCCAGCCCCGCGCCCTGCAGCCGGGCCGCGAGGAAGCCCGCGTTGAAACTGTCGCCCGCCCCGGTCGTGTCGATGGGGGTGACCTTGGGCAGGCGGAGCGCGATGCGCTCTTGCCCGTTCGCGGCCAGGATCTCGCCGCCGCCGTTCTTGACGACGACCTCCTGCACCCCGGCCGCCCGGTAGCGTTCCAGCGTCGCCGCCGGGTCGGCATCGCCGAAAAGCGCTGCCTCGTCCTCGAAACTCGGCAGGGCCAGGCGCACCGCCCCGGCCGCCTCGGTCAGCACCCGCCGCGCGGTCTCGGGACTTTCCCATAGGCGCAGGCGCAGGTTGGGGTCCAGCACGGTCAGCCCTTCCGCCCCTGCCAGCCCCGCGATCAGCCGCTTGCGGCCCTCGGGCGGCAAGATGGCAAGCGTGATCCCCGAGACATGGATGGCGCTGGCCCCGGGCAGGGCCGAGGCGAGCGGCTCGGCCTCGTCGGCCAGGGTCCGCGCGGCCGAACTGTCGCGCCAATAGGCAAAGCTGCGCTCGCCCTGCGCAAGCTGGATCGCGTAAAGCCCGACCCCCCGCGTGGGATGCCGCGTCAGCGCCGGCGTCACGCCGCTTTGCCGCAAGAAGGCCTCGACCCGGTCCGAGAAGACATCGGTGCCAAGCCGCGTGACATAGGCCACATCCCAATCCGGCGGCAGCAGGCGGCGGGCATACCAAGCCGTGTTGAACGTGTCCCCCGCCACGTTCATCTGCCAGAGATCGCCCTGGGGCGAGAGCTCGAGCATACATTCCCCGATGGCAACGAAACGCTTCATGACGGTTCTCCCTGGGGCAAGGGTCTAGGGCATGCGGTCTTGCGGGGCAAGAAGGGCGCGCGGCGGAGGGCGGCCACGGTCATCGCGTAATCCGTATTATGTAACTTGTTAAGCATCTGTAGTGAAACCAAACCGCCATGGCACGGCGCCGGCCTTGACCGGACCGAACGGGGCGACCAGCGTCTGGGCCCGCGGATCGCGTTGACGCATCCTGCCCGCGATCCTACGCTGACCCTGCAATTCATAGGCGAGACACGATTGACCCAATTCATCCTGACCGACGGCAACGATACTTTCCCCGGGCCCGGGCAAACCAATTTCGGCGATGACCTGGTCGAGGGGCGCGACGGCAACGACCTGCTTTACGGCGGCATCGGCAATGACACGCTTTACGGCGGGGCGGGCGACGATGTGCTGATGGCGGGGCCGAATACCAAGGGGCGTTTCGTGGCCGATGGCGGGGCGGGCGATGACCGGGTGTTCAGCTCTGCCGTCGGGAATTTCTCGCTGGAGGGCGGGGCCGGGCAGGACACGCTCGCCTTGTCGGTGGCGACACCGAATCCGCTCTTGTTCCTGGTCTCGGGGCGCGATGTCCAGGTGTCGCTGCAGGGCGGCTTTGCGACCTTTGTCCATGGGTTCGAAACCTACCGGATCGACGCGACCCTGGGGGCCGACACGATCCGCACCGGGGCGGGAGACGATATCGTCAATGCCGCGACCGGGGAGAACCTGGTTCGTGGCGGCAGGGGCAACGACCAGCTCTCCGGCGCGGGCGTCTTGTATGGCGGGGCGGGCGATGATGTGCTGCGCGCCGACGACCTAGGGGCGACGCAGCGCATGGCGGGCGGCGCGGGGGCGGATGTGCTGATCTTGGGCGGCACGACGGGGGTGAACGACGGGGCCGCTCTGTTCCTGTCTCTTATACACATCTGACGCTGCCGACGATATGCAGTGTGTA